>JBIKWW010000264.1:0-5407 GCA_044356125.1 Acidimicrobiia bacterium | reverse complement strand
CGCTGGGGCACCCGGATCACCACCTTGGACGCGATGCGGCCCCGGGCGGGGCCTTCCCGTTCGAAGTCGGGCGTGGTGGTGACGGGCGCTCCGTCGAGGTAGCTCCAGCCCTCCCCCACCCCCGATCCCACGCCCGTCCCCGGGCCCGGCGCCGTCCTCGCCGCCTCGCGGGCGGCCCGGGCAAACTCCCCCCGCAGCATCGAGAGGTACTCCTCGTACACCTCGACCTCCTCGGGCAGGACCGGGACGAGCACCTCGCGGGGAATGCCCTGCACCGGATCCTCGCCGTAGAGCTGCTCGCACACCTGGGCCATCAACTGCTCGGCGGTGAGGTCCTCGACCTTGTCCACCACGAACCCCTTCCGGCCCACCACCCGGCCCCGGCGGACGTGGAACACCTGGACCGCCGCCTCGAGCTCGTCATCGGCCAGCCCGATGACGTCGAGGTCCTCGTTCCGGTCGGCCACCATCTGCTGGCGCTCCACGGCCTTGCGGATGCTCGCCAGGCGATCCCGGGTGCGGGCGGCGCGCTCGTAGGCCTGCTCCTCGGCCGCCGCCCACATCTCCTTCTCGAGCTGGTCGACCAGCACATCGGTGTCGCCCTCGAGGAACCGGACCAGATCGCCGACCATCTGGCCGTAGGCGCGCCGATCGACCTCCCCGACGCAGGGACCCGAGCACTTCTCGATGTGGAACAGCAGGCATGGGCGGCCCTGCCGCTGGTGGAGGTTGAACTTGGACGTCGTGCACGTGCGGATCGGGAAGCTGCGCAGCAGCGAGTCGAGCGTCTCCCGGATGGCGTAGGCGTTGGCGTACGGGCCGAAGAAGCGGGTGCCCTTCGGACGGGCACCTCGGCGGACCATGGCCCGTGGCCACTCGTCGGCCAGGGACAGGGCGAGGAAGGGATAGCTCTTGTCGTCGCGCAGCCGGATGTTGAAGCGGGGGCGATGCTGCTTGATGAGCGAGTACTCGAGGAAGAAGGCCTCCACCTCGTTGCGCACCGTGATCCACTCGACGGTCTCGGCCGCGGCCACCATCGCCGCCGTCTTCGGGTGCAGCAGCCGGGGGTCGGCGAAGTAGCTGTTCAGGCGCTGACGCAAGCTCTTGGCCTTGCCGACGTAGATGACGCGACCGTCGGCGTCCTTGAACTGGTAGGAGCCGGGTTCCTCGGGGATCGAGCCGGTCGCCGGGCGCTGCACCACCGCGACGACGCTACGCGACAACCAGCTCGGTCCCGATCGTCCCGTCGTCGGGGAGGTGCAGGAGCCGGGCCCCGGTGGGGCCGTCCGGGTCGGGCTCGTGGGTCGGCGGGCCGTGGCGGTACGCGTTCAGCGTGGCCGGCGCGCCGAGCAGGCGCAGCCCCCGGGGCCCCGTCCGGTCGAAGGCGTGGTGCAGGTGGCCCGACACCACGGCCCGAACACGGCGCCGGGCGGCGAGCTCCGGGAGCAGGACGGCCGCGTCACGAAGCCGGAACCAGTCGCAGTCGCACCCGGGCGCCGGGGGATGGTGCAGCGCGACCAGCACGTGCTCGGTCGCGGCGCCGTCGATCCCGGCGAGGAGCGCGTCGAGCCGGGCGGGGCCCAGCTCGCCGTCGATCTCGCCGGGGATCGTCGTGTCGGCCCCGACGACCGTCCATCGGTCCAGGCGGCGCACGGCCGGCTCCCCCAGTGCAGCGGCGAGCACGCCGGGGTCGTCGTGGTTGCCGGGCAGGGCCAGGCGGGGCCGGGCCCCGAGGGGGGCCAGGGCCTCGTCCAGGGCGGCGTAGGCCGCCGGAGAGCCGTCCTCGGCGAGGTCGCCCGTGAGCAGCACCAGCGCCGGCTCGGGGGCATCGGTCCCCGCCTCGGATGCCGCCGGCGACCGGTCGGCCGGGGGCGACCCGGCGCCCCCCGACCCCTCGGCCAACCGGGCGACGACGGCCCGCACCACCGTGTCGAGCCGGGCCCGGGGATCCACCCCGCCGACGATCCGATCGGGCCGCCGGTGGAGGTGGATGTCGCTCAGCTGCAGGACGGTGGCCATGGCCGGATCGTAGGGAGCCCTCAGGTGTCGGGTCACCGACGCCAGCGCGAACAGAGGGGGTCAGACGATGGCCATGGCCGGTCCTCCGACGAGGTCGGCGAGGCGGACGGGGACCGTCGGCACGGGGAACGGGCCGCTCACCTCACGAACGGGGATCGCGACGGCGTAGCACCCGGAACAGGCTCTGCTGCGTGGTGCTGAGGACCGTCCGCCGGTACACGGCCGCTGCCAGGAACACGAGCAGGGCGATCGCCACGACCAGCGCAGCGATGGACCCGAGCACCTCCACGAGGGGCGCCTCCCCCGCCGCCGACCGCAACGGCATCGACAGCGGCGCCACGGACGGGATGAACGAGATGATGCGCATCACGGCCGAATCGGGTTCGCCGGCGAAGGTCACGGCGAACATCGAGGCCATGCACACCGAGACGGCCAGGCTCATCGTGCTCTGCAGGTCCTCGGCCCGCCCGGCCAGCGCCCCGGCCACGAGGAACAGCGTGCTGAAGAGGGCGTACCCGAGCGCGAACCACACGAGCAGCGCCACCCCCAGGCCGACCGAGGATGCGCCGACCGTCGCCGTCCCCGCCAGTGACACGGCGAGCAGCCCGATCCCCACGAACGCAGCCGTCTGCGCCAGGCCGAGCGCGCCGATGCCGAGCAGCTTGCCGGCGAGCAGCGTCGTCGGGCGGACGCGGGCCAGCAGCAGCTCGACCACCCGTGACGACTTCTCCTCGACCACGCCGCTGGCCACCGCCGCTCCGAAGGTCAGCACCTGGACGAACATCAGCAGGCTCGCGATACGGGCCATGCGGACGTCGTCGGCGCGGCGCTCGTCGGGTGGGCGCAGGGCGGCGACGCTGAAGCGACCAGGCTCGGCCAGGCGCAGCGCGTCGGCCGTCGAGATGCCGAGCGAGTCGGCCTGCTCGACGAGCCGCAGGCGCTGGATCGCCACACTGAGCAGGGAGGCCCGTTCGTCGGACAGGCGCCGCTCGACGACGACCTGCGGCTCGACCGTCGGGTCGGTGGCGACGATCAGCGCGCCGATCTCGCCTCGATCGACCGCCCGACGGCCTTCGGCCTCGGTGTCGAAGCCGGTGATGGTCAACGTGGCGTCGGGCTCGCCGGCGACGAGGAGCGCGCGGACGCCCTCGGCCAGCTCACGCGATCGCTCATCGGACACGCCGACGCTCCAGCGGGTGGGCCGGTCGATGAGCGCAGGGAGCACGGCGAGGACCACGATGATCAGCGCGCTGAAGATCGTCGAGAGGATGAAGGTGCGCTGGCGGATCCGCTCGCGGAACTCTCGCTGGGCCACCCGGACGACGACCCCAGGGGTCGAGCGCCCGGACATCGGGAGCCCGGTGCTCATGCCGACGCCCCGGTCGGGCGGAGGCGCGCCCGGAAGCGATCCGACAGACCCGGTCCACCGGCCTCCCGGTCGACGGGCTCGTCGAGCACGATGCGGCCGGCGTCGATCATCACGACGCGGTCGACGAGACGCTCGAGCAGGTCGAGCTGGTGGCTGGAGAACAGCACCCCGGTGCCCCGCCCGACGAACTCGGCGAGGACGTCGGCCAGCACGTCGACTCCCAGGGGGTCGAGGCCGGAGAAGGGCTCGTCGAGCACGAGCATCGCCGGCTCGCCGAGGAGGGCGGCGGCGAGCTGGACGCGCTGCTGGTTGCCCAGCGAGAGGCGCTCGACCGGTTCATGGTGCCGGTCGCCGAGCCCGACGCGGTCGAGCAGTGCAGCGACGTGACCGGCGCTGGCGGCGCGGGGCATTCCGGAGAGCTCGGCGAGGTACCGGAGCTGGTCGAGGCAGCGCATCTTCGGGTAGAGGCCCCGCTCCTCGGGCATGTAGCCGAAGCGCAGGCGGTCGGCCCACGTGACGGGACGTCCTTCCCAGCGCACGGCCCCGCCATCGGGTTCGATGACGCCCATCAGGATGCGCATGGTGGTGGTCTTCCCCGCCCCGTTGCGCCCGACGAATCCCACCACCTCACCGGGGCGCACGACGAATCCGACGTCGTCGAGGACCCGACGGTCTCCGAAACGGTGGGTGATTCCATCGACATCGAGCACGGGACCCACGGTACGCGCCACCGGCGCGGGCGGGATCCGACCCCGGAGGGACACGGTCTCCTCCGTACAGCGGGAGCGGATCGGGTCGACGGGGGAGACGGGATCACCCGGCTGCTCCGGAGGGGCCGCCTCCCCGCCTACTTCCGGCGGACCCGCTTGCCCGTGGTGCGGGCCACCGGCGAGTCCTCGCCCGGCGCCTTGCCGGCCAGCAGCGGCGCCAGGAACCGGCCGGTGTGGGACGCCTCCACGGTGGCGACGTGCTCGGGGGTCCCCTCGCACACCACCAGACCACCTCCCCGGCCGCCCTCGGGACCGAGGTCGATGAGCCAGTCGGCGGTCTTGAGGACATCCATGTTGTGCTCGATGACGATGACCGTGTTGCCCTGGTCCACCAGGCGGTCCAGCACGTGCAGGAGGCGGCGAACGTCCTCGAAGTGCAGGCCGGTGGTGGGCTCGTCGAGCACGTAGACGGTCTTGCCCGTCGAGCGCTTGGCCAGCTCGGCGGCCAGCTTGACCCGCTGGGCCTCCCCTCCGCTCAGGGTGGTGGCCTGCTGGCCCAGGCGGACGTAGCCGAGTCCGACGTCGACGAGGGTCTGCATGTGGCGGGCGATCGCGGGCTGGTTGGTGAAGAACTCGACCGCCTCCTCGCAGGGCATGTCGAGCACCTCGGAGATGTTGCGGCCCTTGAAGGTGACATCGAGGGTGTCGCGGTTGTAGCGCTTGCCCTGGCACACCTCGCAGGGCACGTACACGTCGGGCAGGAAGTTCATCTCGATCTTGATGGTGCCGTCGCCGCTGCACGCCTCGCAGCGGCCGCCCTTCACGTTGAACGAGAAGCGACCCTGCAGGTAGCCGCGCACCTTGGCCTCCGGCGTCTCGGCGAAGAGGCGCCGGATGTTGTCGAACACCCCCGTGTAGGTGGCCGGGTTGCTGCGCGGCGTGCGCCCGATGGGCGACTGGTCGATGGCGATGACCTTGTCGACGTGCTCGATGCCCTCCACCGTCTTGTGCTTCCCGGGGACGGTCTTGGCCCGGTAGATCTTCTGCATGAGCGACGCCAGGAGGATGTCGTTCACCAGTGTCGACTTGCCCGAGCCCGACACGCCCGACACGGCGATGAACCGGCCGAGCGGGAACGAGACGTCGATGCCGCGCAGGTTGTGCTCCCGGGCGCCGCGCACCACCAGCGCCTTCCCGTTGCCCTCGCGCCGGCGGGGCGGCACCACGATCCGGCGGGCTCCGGAGAGGTACTGGCCGGTCACGCTGGCCTCGTTGGTCAGCAGCGCGTCGACGGGCCCGGAGTGGATCA
>JBIKWW010000019.1:0-17995 GCA_044356125.1 Acidimicrobiia bacterium | reverse complement strand
CACCATGATCGACACGACCCGGCTGAAGCCGTGCTCCTTGATCCAGATGATCTCCTCGTGCCGTCGGACCTTGCGGTGGTTGGCCGACTGACCGCCCGGCCGCTCGCACACCGCCAGCTTGTCCTTGACGATCCAACCGAAGTTCCGAGGCTCGATGCCCTTTGACCACTTGCCTCTCACAGTGCCCACAGGATACCGGTCACGGCCCGCGATCACCGGTCCCGGCGGCGGGTTTTCCGGCACCGCGAACTTCGGGGGCGGCGGAGCGTCAGCGGGCGGCGGAGCGCGCCAGGAGGTCGCCGACGGCCAGGACGTGGTCGTCGGGCCGTTCGGTGTGCACCGCATGACGGGCGCCGTCGAGGACCCGCAGCTCGCCGGTCGGCACCCGGGCGGCGGCGTAGGCCGAGCCCCGCCGGTTGTGCCAGGGCGAGCGCGTCCCGCGGACGACGACGACCGGGACGGCGATGTCGCCGAAGCGGAACGGCTCGCCGCCGGCGCGCAACGAGGAGAGATCGGCGACGATGGCCTCACCCTCGCCCCGACGGGCGGCGCGGGTGGACTCGGGGAGGAGCTCCCAGGCGCGGTCACCGACGATGCGGCGCATGAAGGACTCGGCGGCCGCCTCGGGACCCGACCGGGCGAAGGCCGCCAGCGTGGACGCGCCCGCCGATGCCGGCCACCAGGGCAGCCACGACATGGGCGGTTCTCCGACCACGACCCCCACCAGCCCGTCGGGCTGCCGGGCGGCGTAGGCCAGGGCGATGGTTCCGCCCAGGCTGTGGCCCACGATCACCACCGGTCGGCGGGCGCCCGGCGTGTCGAGCCGGGTCACCCCGTCGGTCACCGCGGCGAGGTCGTCGACCTGGCGGGCGAAGTCCCATGCCACCGGCAGCTGCACCGAGGAGGCGTAGCCACGGCGGTCGTAGGCGACGCTCGTGACGCCGGGGATCGCCTGGTGGAGGCCCCGGCGGATCCGGGCGAACGCAGCCGTTCGGTCCATGCCGCCGTGCACGCACACGGCGATGGGACCGTCCGGGTCACCGGCGCGGACGTCGGCGACCGGGACGGTCATCAGGTCTGTGGTGCCGCGCCCGGGCGGATCGCCGGGCGGCGGCCCTCGGCGACCTCCGGGGTGCCCGTGATCGCCTTGCCGAGCCGGTTGCGGACACGTGACAGCCCGCTGCGCCGGGCACCGGCCGGCTCGAGGTCGGCGGCGGGAAGGACGGGCGGGTCGATCGTCAGGGGCTCGGGCCGGATCTGATCGTCGGGCGACTTGTGCCAGGTCGGCAGCTCCTTGAAGAGCTGCTCGATCTCGTCCTTGTCGATCGTCTCCTTCACCAGCAGGGTCTGGGCGAAGCGCTCGAGGACGTCGCGGTGCGTGGTGAGGATGTCCATCGCCGTGGCGTGGGCCGTATCGATGAACATCCGGATCTCGGCGTCGATGGCGGAGGCGATCTCGTCGGAGTAGTTGGCCTGACGGCCGATGTCGCGGCCGAGGAACACCTCGGTGTTCTTCTCCCCGAGCTGCTGGGGCCCGAGACGCTCGCTCATGCCGTACTCGGTGACCATGGCCCGGGCGATCTGGGTGGCCCGTTCGATGTCGTTGGCGGCCCCGGTGGTGATCTCGGCGAAGATCAGCTCCTCGGCGGTGCGCCCGCCGAGCAGCATGGCCAGGCGGTCGCGCAGGCCGCTGCGGGTCTCGGTGTAGCGGTCCTCGGTGGGCAGCGAGAGGGTCAGGCCCAGGGCCCGGCCCCTCGGGATGATCGTGACCTTGTGGATCGGGTCGCAGGTGGGCAGCACGTGGCCGACGAGGGCGTGCCCGGCCTCGTGGTACGCGGTCACCTTGCGCTCGTGCTCGCTCATCACGCGGGACTTCTTCTCCGGCCCGGCCAGCACGCGGTCGGTCGCCGCCTCCATCTCGGAGTGGCCGATCACCTGCTTGCCCCGGCGGGCGGCGATGAGGGCCGCCTCGTTGAGGACGTTGGCGATGTCGGCACCGGTGAAGCCCGGGGTCTGGCGGGCCATGACGTCGAGGTCGACGTCGGCGGCGAGGGGCTTGCCTTTGGCGTGGATGCGGAAGATCGCCTTGCGGCCCTCGAGGTCGGGGCGGTCCACCATGATCTGACGGTCGAAGCGGCCCGGGCGTAGCAGGGCGGGGTCGAGGATGTCGGGCCGGTTGGTGCCGGCGATCATGATCACGCCCGTGCGGGTGTCGAAGCCGTCCATCTCGACGAGCAGCTGGTTGAGCGTCTGCTCCCGCTCGTCGTGGCCACCGCCGAGGCCGGCGCCGCGGTGGCGCCCCACGGCGTCGATCTCGTCCACGAAGATGATCGCCGGAGCGGCCGCCTTCGCCTGCTCGAACAGGTCACGCACCCGCGACGCACCGACGCCGACGAACATCTCGACGAAGTCCGAACCCGAGATCGACAGGAACGGCACCCCGGCCTCGCCCGCCACGGCCTTGGCCAACAGGGTCTTGCCCGTTCCCGGAGGCCCGTAGAGCAGCACGCCCTTGGGGATCTTGGCGCCGATGGCGGCGAACTTGGCCGGGCTCTCGAGGAACTCCTTGATCTCGCGGAGCTCTTCGATGGCCTCGTCGCAGCCGGCGACGTCGGCGAAGGTCGTCTTGGGCTGGTCCTTGGACATCACCTTGGCCCGCGCCTTGCCGAACTGCATGATCCGGTTGCCCCCACCCTGCGTGCTGTTGATGAGCCACAGGAACAGGCCGATCATGAGCAGGAACGGCAGGAAGTTGAACAGCAGGGACAGCCAGATGCTCTCCCGCTCGGGGTCGGTGTCGTAGCTGACGTTGCGGGTGTCGAGGAGCGCCACCAGCTCGTCCTCGGTCTCCGGGGCGTAGGACGAGCGGTACCGGACGGTACGGCCATCCGCCGTGCGCAGCTCGCCGGTGATCGAGTTCGACCGGGTGAAGAGCTTGGCGTTGACGACGCGGCCGGCCTCGATGGCCTTCTTCAGGTCGGACGGCTTGACCTTCTCCCGGGCCGGGGAGCGGTTCAGCATCTGGGAGGCGATCAGCAGCAGGGCGAGCGCCGCCAGCACGAAGAACCCGGGGCTCCGGGCGAACTTCTTCATCGGGGGAACTTCCTCATCGTGTCTCCCAGGATAGGACGGTCGGCCTGCAACCGGTTCGGTTCGGCCGGTGACAGGCGGGACGGACCCACCGGACCGGACCGGAACGGGCGTCACCCGTGTTCTCGGCAACCAGTGGACCCGGGTGGACTATTCCACGACCACGGTTGACCGCCCGATTGACCTGAGCGGATCGCACTTAGGTTTCTCCCTGTGATCGATGGCAACCCGGGAATGCCGGACGGGGCGAGTGAGTTGCAGCTCGCAAGTCACTCCCGCTCCGTCCGACCGACCAAGGAGTCCCCATGTCCGGGTCCCCCGAGTCCACCCTGCCCACCCCCGGCCCGTCCGGCCCGTCCGGCCCGGCCGGCTCCGGCTCCGGCCCGTCCAACCCGGCCGCCGCGCCCGTGCTGCCCCTCACCCACGGCGTCGTGCTGCCGGGGACGGTCATCACCGTCGCCCTGGAGACGCCCGAAGCGACCACCGCGACCGACGCCGCCCTGGCCCACGACCGCCTCCTCGTGCTCGTCCCCCGGATCGACGGCCGTGCCGACGGGCGCCCCGCCCGGATCGGCACCCTCGCCCGGATCGAGACCGCCGGGGAGCTGCCCGACGGCCGCCGGGCACTGGTCATCCGTGCCCTCGCACGGGCCCGCCTGGGGGCCGGCGTGATGAGCCCGGGGTCCGACACGGCGCTCTGGGTCCGCATCGAGGTCGTGGCCGAGACCCTGGCCCCCGAGCGCGTCGCCCGGGTGCAGGAGCTGGCCCGGGAGTACCGGATGGTCGCCGAGCTCGTCGCCGAGCAGCGGGGCTTCGGGCGCATCGGAGCGGCGCTGGCCGGCATCGACTCCCCCGGGCAGCTCGTCGACCTGCTCGCCGAGTGGCCCGAGCTGACGCACGCCCAGCGGGTCGAGCTGCTCGAGACGACCGACGTCGGGGCGCGCCTCGAGCTCGCCATCGGCTGGCTGCGCGCGACGCTCGCGGAGCAGGAGCTGAAGGAGAAGATCCGCAAGGACGTCAGCGACGGGATGGAGCGCCAGCAACGCGAGTTCCTGCTGCGTCAGCAGTTGCAGGCGATCCGCCGGGAGCTGGGCGAGACCGACGACCGGTCGGACGCCGTCGGGAGCTACCGGGAACGGCTCGCCGCGCTCGACGCGCCCGAGGCCGTCGTCGCCGCCGTCACCCGTGAGATCGACCGGCTCGAGCGCGTCGGGGAGCAGAGCCCCGAGCAGTCCTGGATCCGCACCTGGCTCGACACCGTGCTCGAGATCCCGTGGGGCGTGACGACCGACGACCGTACCGACGTGGCCGTCGCCCGCGGCGTGCTCGACGCCGACACGACCGGCCTCGACGAGGCCAAGGACCGCATCGTCGAGTGGCTGGCCGTCCGGGCCCTGCGCACGGCCCGCGAGACCGCCCGCCGGACCGCCCGCGAGACGGCCAGCGAGACCGCCAGCGAGACGGGCCGGGGTGCCGATGGGATCGGCGGGCCGACCGTCACCGAGCGCGACGGCGCAGCCCCGCTGATCACCCCGGGGGAGGGCCCCGTCGTGGGAACCGGCTCCGCTCCGGCGGGTGGGAACGCTCCGGCGGGTGGGAACGCTCCGGCGGGTGGGAACGCTCCGGCGGGTGGGAACGCTCCGGCGGGTGGCCGCTCGCGACGGGGCGACGGCGCGATCCTCGTGCTCGTCGGCCCGCCCGGGGTCGGCAAGACCTCGCTCGGGGAGTCCGTCGCCCGGGCCCTCGGCCGGTCCTTCGTCCGGATCGCCCTCGGAGGCGTGCGCGACGAGGCCGAGATCCGGGGCCACCGACGGACGTACGTGGGCGCCCAGGCCGGCCGCATCGTGCGCGCCCTGCGCGAGGCCCGGACGATGAACCCCGTCGTGCTCCTCGACGAGATCGACAAGCTCACGCAGGGCTGGTCGGGCGACCCCGCCGCGGCCCTGCTCGAGGTCCTCGATCCGGCGCAGAACCACACCTTCCGGGACCACTACCTCGAGGTCGACCTCGACCTCTCCGACGTCGTGTTCATCGCCACCGCCAACTCCCTCGACGCCATCCCGGGACCGCTGCTGGACCGCATGGAGCTCATCAGCGTCGACGGCTACACCGACCGGGAGAAGCTCCAGATCGCCCGGCGTCACCTGCTGCCCCGTCAGCTCGACCGCAGCGGCCTCACGGCCGAGGACGTCGAGTTCTCCGACGACGCCCTCGGCGCCGTCATCGAGGGCCACACCCGGGAGGCCGGGGTGCGCGGGCTGGAGCGCCAGCTCGCCAAGGCACTGCGCAAGGTCGCCGTCCTCGTCAGCGATCCGGCGACGCCACGCCCGGTCCGGGTCGAGGACCAGGCCGGGGTGAGCAAGCTCCTCGGCCGACCCCGGCGCCAGCCCGAGGAGGTGCGCGACCGCGTGGCCGTGCCCGGCGTGGCCACCGGGCTGGCCGTCACCGGGGCAGGCGGCGACGTCCTGTTCGTCGAGACGACCGTGACCCCCTCGGGCACCGACGGTGACACCGGTCTGACCATCACCGGTCAGCTCGGGGAGGTGATGCAGGAATCAGCCCGCATCGCCCTGTCGTTCGTGCGGGCGAACGCCACCGCGCTCGGCATCGACCCGGCGACGCTCGCCGGGCGCCGGATCCACGTGCACGTCCCGGCGGGGGCCGTGCCCAAGGACGGCCCGTCGGCCGGGATCACCATGACGACCGCGCTGGTCTCGCTCCTCACGGGGCGCACCGTCCGGCCCGAGGTGGCCATGACCGGTGAGGTCACGCTGCAGGGTCGGGTCCTGCCCATCGGGGGCGTCAAGCAGAAGCTCCTGGCCGCCCACCGGGCCGGCATCACGACCGTCGTGATCCCCGCCCGCAACGCCCCCGATCTCGAGGATGTGCCCGCCGATGTCCTGTCCTCGCTCACCGTTCACACCCTCGACGACGTGCGCGCCGTTCTCGACATCGCGCTGTCCCCGACCACTGATGGACGAGTCGATCAGCGAACCGATCGGACCGGTTCGGAAAGCAGCGAATTGGCGGCCTGAGTGACCGCCAATTGACCAGAAATGACCATGACCAGCACCGGTATTGATCGGTGGTTGAATATGGATCATGCCCGCAAGGAAAACAACAACAGCGAAGAAGCGGTCGATGTCGGCCGCTCACAAGTCCGCACTCAGCGAAGGTCGCGCCCAGGGGCGTGCCGTTCGCGTGTACCTGGAAGCGCTCGAGGCCAACAAGCCCAAGCGCGGCCGGAAGCGCACCAGCGATTCCGTGCAGAAGCGCATCGATGCCATCGACGCCAAGCTCGAATCGGCCGATGCCCTCCAGCGCCTCCTGCTCACCCAGGAGCGGGAGAACCTGGTGGAGGAGATGAACAGCATGGGCACGGGTGTCGACATCTCCGAGCTCGAGGCCGCCTTCATCGAGGTCGCCGCCGAGTACGGCGCGAAGAAGGGCATCTCGTACGGAACGTGGCGGGCGGCCGGCGTCGCTGCCGCCACCCTCAAGGCCGCCGGGATCGGCCGGGGAGCCTGATCACCGCGCCGCTGCGGAGGCCCGGACGGTCGCGGGAGGCCGGGCTCCGCAGGGCGGTCGGTGCGCCCGATGCCGGGCGGTTGTCACCGGGTACCGGGGGTGTTGTCGGGGGTGTCGATCGCGTCGAGTGCGGCGATCGTGCGATGCGTGTTGCGCAGGGCCCGGACGAGGTCGAAGCATCCGGCCAGGTCGTCGGGATCCAGGCCCTTTCGGGGATCTGATTCGAGCAGGGAACGGAACGACCGGCGCTCCTCCCAGGCCCGCATGGCCAGCTCCTGGACCAGCCGGTAGGCGTCCTCTCGCAGCCACCCCCGGGCGACGAGCGCGAGCAGCACGTTCTGGCTGAACACGAGGCCATGCGAAGCCTCGATGTTCTCCGCCATCCGGCGCTCGTCGACCTCGAGATTGGTGATGAGCCGCGTGGCGGTCACGGCGATGTAGTGGGCGAGCGTGGTGCTGTCGGGAAGGATGACCCGCTCGACCGAGGAATGCGAGATGTCACGCTCGTGCCACAGCGCCACGTCCTCGAGGGCGGCGTGGGCGTTGGCCCGCAGGATCCGGGCCAGTCCACACAGCCGCTCGGCGGTGATCGGGTTGCGCTTGTGGGGCATGGCCGAGCTGCCCTTCTGGCCGGCCCGGAACCCTTCCCGGACCTCCCCCACCTCGGTGCGCTGCAGGTGCCGGATCTCCAACGCCACGGCTTCGACGGTCGCACCCAGCGAGGCGCACGCGCTCAGCAGCTCGGCGTGACGGTCCCGGGCGACCACCTGGGTACCGGGAACCGGCTGCAGCCCGAGGTGCCGGCAGACGAACGCCTCGACCTCGGGGTCGACGTTCGAGAAGGTTCCGACGGCACCGCTGAGCTTGCCCACGGCGATGGCCGCCCGTGCCCGCTGCAGACGGGTCCGGTCGCGGTCGGCCTGCAGCGCGAAGAGGGCGATCTTGGAGCCGAACGTGGTGGGTTCGGCATGGATGCCGTGGGTCCGGCCCATGCACGGCGTGGTGGCGTGGCGGCGGGCCAGATCGATCAGCGCGCCGATGAGACCGTCGACGGCCCCGATGATCAGGTCGGCCGCATCGCGCAGTGCCCAGCACAGAGCGGTGTCGACGACGTCGGTGGACGTCAGCCCGTAGTGGATCCAGGTGCCGGCCGGCGGACCGACGGACGCCTGCACGACGTCGACGAAGGCGGCCACGTCGTGATCGGTGACCGCCTCGCGGGCGTCGACCGCCTCGACGGTGAAGGCCGCCCGGGCCCGGCACGCAGCGGCGTCGGCGGCGGGCACGACGCCCCGCTCCGCCCAGGCCTCGGTGGCCAGGAGCTCCACCTCGAGCCAGCGGGCCATCCGGGCCTGGTCCGACCACAGGGCCGCCATCTCCGGACGGGTGTAGCGGTCGATCACCGCCGGATCACCTCGTCGCGGCCGGGGCCGGTGCCGACGATGGTGATCGGCACGCCGATGAGCTCCTCCAGTCGGGCGATGTAGGCAGCAGCGGCGGCCGGGAGCCGGCCGGCGTCGGTGAGCCCCACGGTGTCGGCCTGCCAGCCGGGCACGTCCTCGAAGACCGGAACCGCCCGGGCGAAGGCCCGGGGATCGGACGGCAGGTGCGTCACCGTGGTGCCGTCGATGTCGTAGGCCACGCACACCCGCACGACGGGCAGCGGGTCGAGGATGTCGAGCTTGGTGAGTGCCACCTCGGTCAGCGAGTTGAGGCGCACGGCCTGGCGCAGCATGACGGCGTCGAACCAGCCGCAGCGGCGTGGCCTCCCCGTGACCGTGCCGTACTCGTGGCCCCGGTCGCGCAGGCCCTCGCCGACGGCGTCATGGAGCTCCGTCGGGAACGGGCCCGAACCCACCCGGGTGAGGTAGGCCTTGGCGATCCCCACGATGCGCGTGAGCTGACGCGGACCGACGCCGGCTCCGACCGACGCGTAGCCCGCCACCGGGTTGGAGCTCGTGACGAAGGGGTAGGTGCCGTGGTCGAGGTCGAGGAACGTGGCCTGGGCCCCTTCGAACAGCACCTCCCGCCCGGCTTCGAGATGGCGGTGGACGAGGTCGACGGTGTCGGCCACCAGCGGGGCCAGCCGGGGGCGGATCACGCTGGCGACGTGGGCCTCGATGGCATCGACGTCGATCGGCTCGCCCAGCACCCGCTCCTTGGCCCGGGCCAGGGCGTGCAGGCGGGTCCGGAACACCTCGGGGTCGACGAGATCGGCGATGCGGATGCCGTCCCGTGACGCCTTGTCGGCGTAGGCGGGCCCGATGCCGTTCTTCGTGGTGCCCAGGCGGTCGTCGCCCCGGCCGAGCTCGGCGAGCTCGTCCTGGCGCTTGTGGAACGGCAGCACGACGTGCGCGGCGGGCGAGATGTGGACCCGGTCGGCGACTTCGTGGCCGCGCTCGGCCAGCATGTCCATCTCGGCGAACAGCACGTCGAGGTCCACGACGACGCCGTTGCCGACGATGCAGTCGCAACCGGGGGTGACGACCCCCGATGGGATCAGCCGGAACGCGTACCGTTCGCCACCGACGACGACGGTGTGGCCGGCGTTCGCCCCGCCCTGGTAGCGCACGACCGCAGATGCTCCGGCCGCCAGCAGGTCGATGACCTTGGCCTTGCCCTCGTCGCCCCACTGCGTTCCGACAACGACGGTCCCTGGCACGTGGCGGCATCGTACTGGGCGGCACCGCCGCCCGGCGTCGGGACGGACGCCGGCCTGCCCGAGCCGCGGGTGACGGGCGAGCGGTCGCGCCGGCCGAAAATCCGGCATCCGGCGGTCGTTCATCGAGGAGGATGCCGGGCCCCCCGTTCAGGCCCGACGACCGACCCCCCGAGGAGGTGTGATCCCATGCCGACGACCGACCGACCCGATGTTCCCAGCGAGGCTGCGCCCGAGCTTCCCCCTGACGCGTCCGGCGCCCCCGGGTCGGGGCTGCGCCGGGCGCGGCGCCGTCGTCGGCACGCCCCCTCGCTGCGGTCGGCCCGCGCCGCTGGACACGTCGAGTCGCTGCTCCCGGGCGGTTCGGTCGACGAGTTCCTCCGCGACCACCCGTTCGCGCCCGGGCAGTACGCCGACGACGAGCGCCACCACATGTCGGTGGCGGCCACGCTCCCGTTCGTACGCGGCACGCAGCCGTTCCACTGGAACGAGCTGGTCGAGCGCCTCACACTGGCGCAGCGGGCGGTCCCGGAGGGTGGGACGGTGCTGCGTCAGCTCCGTCTCCGCCAGGCGATCGTCGAGCTCGTGGAAGGTGACGGCTGGACGATGTACGCCTCCTGGGCCAAGGGATCGGCCTTCTTCTCGGTCTCGGCCCGCACGGTCGAGGTGCTCGAGGCGGTCCGGGCGGAGCTGCGGTCCTGGGCACCGGCGCGGTCAGCGACGGGCCGGGCCGGCATCACGTTCACCTACCGCGGCGGCGATGGCGTCGTCCGCACCTGGCGGGCGGTGCAGACCCGGTCCTGGGCCGACTCACAGCGCAACTACCCGGCCGCTGCGCGGTCGGAGCTCGACGGGCTCGTGACCATGACGCCGTCGGCCAAGCCCGACGGGCGGCTGCTGCTGCTCCACGGGCCGCCCGGCACCGGGAAGTCGTCGCTCGTGCGGACCCTCGCCCACGCCTGGCGGGACTGGTGCGACCTGGAGGTGGTGGTCGACCCCGACCGCCTCTTCGCCGATCCGGGCTACCTCTTCGAGACGGTCCTGTCGGGTGACCGCGACGATGAGAACGACGGGAGCGATGAGCACGACGGGTCCGACGCAGCGGACGTGACCGATCAGTCGATCGACGGGCCCGTTGCGCCGCGTTGGCGCATGTTCGTGCTCGAGGACTGCGGCGAGCTGCTGCGCGCCGACGCCCTGGACCGCAACGGCCAGGCATTGGCCCGGCTGCTCAACGTCGCCGACGGGGTCATCGGTCAGGGCCTGCGGGTGATCGTCTGCCTCACGACCAACGAGGACCTCCGCGTGCTGCATCCCGCCGTCGTGCGGCCGGGGCGCTGCCTGGCGTCGGTCGAGATCGGCCGCTTCCCGGCCGACGAGGCTCGTCGCTGGCTGACGGACGCCGGCCTGCCCGAGCCGCGGGTGACGGGCGAGCGGTCGCTGGCCGACCTCGTGGCGATCGCGGCTGGCCGCAGCGAGCTCGCGGCACCGGACAGCGGCCCGCCCGGCATGTACCTCTGACGCACCAGCCCGGTTGGTCAGGCCTGACCGCGCTGGTGCACCGTCGCCTTGCGGCCGGTCGTGCCCCGGTTCATCCCGACCCACCCCTTCGGGGCGGTGTCGCTGATGCCGGCGGCCGACGGACCGGCGGCGGTGAGGCCACCGTCGACGTTCACCGCCTCGCCGGTGATGAAGGCGGCGTCGGCGCTGGCCAGGAACGCCGCCGTGGCGGCGATGTGCTCGGGCAGACCGGGATCGGGCCAGGGCTGCATGCGCGGGAGCTCGTCGAAGGTGACGCCCTTGCGACCCTGGGCGAGCAGCGGCGTGCGGATCGGACCGGGGCAGATGGCGTTGACCCGGATGCGGTGCTCGGCGAGCTCCAGCGACAGCGCCCGGGTGACGTTGATGACGGCCGCCTTGGCCCCCGAGTAGGCCACGGGCCCGCCGCCGCCGGTCACCCCCGCCACCGACGCGGTGTTGACGATCGCCCCTCCTCCGGCCGGGATCATGTGCCGGGCGGCGTGCTTGCATCCGAGGAAGACGCCGCGCACGAGCACGGCGAAGGTCTCGTCCCAGTCCTCCACCCGGACCTCGGTGATCGGGCCGAAGGCACCGCCGAAGCCGGCGTTGTTGCAGATCACGTCGATGCGGCCGAAGGAGGAGACGGCGAGGTCGACGAAGGCGGCCACGTCGTCCTCGACCGACACGTCACCGGTCGTGAAGCGGACCCGGTCGGCCAGTCCCGCGTCGGACACGGCGGACATCAGCCCGTCGCCGCTCGAGGCGTTGAGGTCGGCCGCGACGACGTTCGCACCCTCGGACGCGAAGCGCATGACCATGGCCCGGCCGATGCCCGAGGCGCCACCGGTGACGACGACGCCGCGACCGGTGAAGCGCTGCAGCCCTTCGTTCACCGGGTCACCGAACCGGCGCCGGCACCGGTGAGCGCCGACGGTGCCGGGCGCAGGGAGTCGAACCAGGGATTCGGGCCCAGGCCGCGGATGGCGGGCATCACGGACCGGGCGAACAGCTCCTGGTTGCGGAGGCCCTCGGCCGCCGTCATGTCGGCGTAGCGGCCCACGCACATCACGCCCTCGGCGCCGGTCATGCGCTGGATGTCGGCGATGCGGTCGATGCACTGCGCCGGGGTGCCGTACACCTGCAGATCGGCGAAGAAGTCGATGTGGCTGGAGGCGCCGTGCTTGTCGATGGACTCGCCGACCTTGCCGTAGTGCTCGTAGCCCTTCGTGGAGGAGAGGTGCCCGGCGGTGAACTCGTAGTGGTCGATGACCGACTCGTAGTACCCGCCGAGGTAGTGCCGGCCGAGCTCGCGGGCGCGCCCGGCGTCCTCGTCGACGAAGGTCCAGTGGGCCACCAGCGGAGCGGGGGCGGGTTCGCCGTTGACCTGCTCGTAGAGCTCGCGGTAGCCGTTGAGCTCCTCCACGACGGTGGGCCAGGGCTTCTGCGGGACGATCAGGATCCCGATGCCGAGCCGGGCCATGATCGGCCAGCTCTCCGGGGAGACCGACGACGCGTAGACGCGGCCCTTGAAGCTCAGCATGGGCGCCGGACGCAGGTGCCGGCGGGGCTGGTGCACGTGCGTGCCGTCGAAGTCGGCGACGCCCGTCTCGAGCGCCTGGAGGAGGAACTGGGCCGATTCGGTGAAGCGTTCGCGGGATTCGCCCATGGGCACCCGGAAGCCGTCGAACTCGACGCGCCCGAGACCTCGTCCGAGGCCCAGCACGAACCGCCCGCCCGACATGGTGTCGAGCATCACGACCTGCTCGGCGACGCGGATCGGATCGTGCCAGGGAAGCACCACGACCATGGATCCGAGCTTGATCTGCCGGGTGCGCCCGGCCATGAAGGACAGGAAGGTCAACGGGTCGGGACACATCGTGTAGCTGGTGAAGTGGTGCTCGACCGACCAGATCGAGTCGAAGCCGAGGGGCTCGGCGCGGTCGGCGAGAGCGATCTCGTCGCGCCACACCTCGCCGTCTGCGGCGGGGTCGGCGGAGCCCTGGAAGATGACGGAGTATCCGACGTGCATTCGCGGAACCTAACGGCGATCAGTGGTTCCGAGCGAACTCTGAGGAATCACCCACGTGGCCGCGAGACGGGTCCTCCAGTGTGTTCCCCAGACGGCCCGACCGGGTCGAGACCGAGAAACCAGGAGCACACGACATGAAGACCACCAAGACGAGCAGCAAGCAGCGCCTGATGGCGGCCGCGTTCGGATCCCTGCTCACCGTGGGGACGCTGGGGACCGTTGCCGCCCACGCCCAGACCACCCAGACCACGGCCACTGCGGCCACCACGGCGACGGCCAGCCCCTCCAAGCCCTCGAACCCGGCGGCTTCGGCCCGCCAGGCCGAGCACGAGGCCCGGCGCACCGCCGAGCTGGAGGACCTGGCCAAGCGCCTCGGCGTGACCCGGGCCCAGCTCGAGGCCGCCCTCACCGCCCAGCGCGACGCCGCCAAGGCCACGCGTGACGCCAACCGGGCCAACGCCCAGAACCAGGGCCAGAACCAGACCCCGGCCCAGCGGGCCGCCGCCCGTAAGGCCGCCGACGGCGCCCGTGACGCCGCCCTCGCCCAGCGCCTCGGCGTGACGGTCGAGAAGCTGCGCACGGCCGTGAAGGACCAGGCCAAGGCCAGGGTCGACCAGATGGTGACCGACGGGGTGCTGACGAGCGCCCAGGCCGCCACCGTCAAGCAGGCCATCGACCAGGACATCCCCGGCCTCGGCGGCAAGGGCTTCGGCGGGCCCGGCATGGGTGACGGCCCCGGTGGTGGCCACGGTGGCGGACGCGGCCACGGTGGCGGACGCGGCCACGGTGGCGGACGCGGCCACGGTGGCGGACGCTGATCCCCTGATCCCCCCTCCCCCTGATCCCCTCCCCCTGGGGTGACTGCGCAGGGCCCCGGCCGATCGGCCGGGGCCCTGCCGCGCGCACGGGCGCCCGGGCACCCGGCGGCGCGGGGGATCAGGCGATCGTGAGTTGCGAGGCGTCGGGCGTGGGGGCGTCGACGGTGACCGTGGCCCCCTCGGCGAAGGCGCCCTCGAGGAGCTGACGGGCCAGCGGGTCGGCGATCTCGCGCTGGATGACCCGCTTGAGCGGCCGGGCCCCGAACACGGGGTCGTAGCCGCGGGTGGCCACCCACACCTTGGCCGCGTCGGTCACGACCAGCGTGAGGCGGCGGGCGGCGAGACGGCGACGCAGCAGATCGAGCTGGATCTCGACGATGGGTGCGAGATCGGCCTGGGTGAGCGACCGGAACCGGATGATCTCGTCGATGCGGTTCACGAACTCGGGCCGGAAGAAGTCCTGCGGGTCGCCGGGGATGTTCGAGGTCATGATCAGCACGACGTTGGTGAAGTCCACCGTGCGGCCCTGACCGTCGGTCAGGCGGCCGTCGTCCATGAGCTGCAGCAGCACGTTGAACACGTCGGGGTGGGCCTTCTCGACCTCGTCGAGCAGCACCACGGCGTAGGGCCGCCGGCGCACCGCCTCGGTGAGCTGGCCGCCCTCGTCGTAGCCGACGTACCCGGGGGGTGCCCCGATGAGGCGGGCCACCGAGTGCTTCTCGAGGTACTCGCTCATGTCGATGCGGACCATGGCCTTCTCGTCGTCGAAGAGGAACTGGGCGAGCGAGCGCGCCAGCTCGGTCTTGCCGACACCGGTCGGGCCGAGGAACAGGAACGAGCCGATCGGGCGGTTCGGGTCCGACAGGCCCGCCCGGCTCCGGCGGATGGCGTTGGACACCGCCGACACCGCCGCCTCCTGGCCCACCACCCGCTCGTGCAGCACCGACTCCATGCGGACGAGCTTGGACATCTCGCCCTCCATCAGCCGCGACACGGGAACGCCGGTGGCCTTGGAGACGACCTCGGCGATGTCCTCGTCGTCGACCTCCTCCTTGAGCATGCGCTGCGAGGCCTGGAGCTCGTCGAGGTGCTTGGTGGCGTCGGCGATGGCACGCTCGGTCTCGGGGATCCGCCCGTAGCGGATCTCGGCGGCCTTCTCGAGGTCGGTCTCGCGCTCGACGGCGGTGCGGAGCTGCTCGTGGCGCTCCTTCAGGGCCCGGATGGCGGCGATGGCCGTCTTCTCGTTCTCCCAGTGCGCCTTCATGCCGCTGCTCTGCTCGCGCAGGTCGGCCAGTTCCTTGTCCAGCGCGCCGAGTCGCTCCACCGACGCCGCGTCGGTCTCCTTGGCCAGCGCCACCCGCTCGATCTCGAGCTGGCGGATGCGGCGCTCCACGACGTCGATCTCGGTCGGCATGGAGTCGATCTCGATGCGCAGGCGCGAAGCCGCTTCGTCGACGAGGTCGATCGCCTTGTCGGGCAGGAACCGTGAGGTCACGTACCGGTTCGAGAGCACGGCGGCGGCGACGAGCGCGCTGTCCTGGATCCGCACGCCGTGGTGGACCTCGTAGCGCTCCTTGAGGCCACGCAGGATGGCGATGGTGTCCTCCACCGAGGGCTCGCCCACGTAGACCTGCTGGAACCGGCGCTCGAGCGCAGGGTCCTTCTCGACGTGCTTGCGGTACTCGTCGAGCGTCGTGGCACCGACCATGCGCAGCTCGCCCCGGGCGAGCATGGGCTTGATCATGTTGCCGGCGTCCATGGCGCCCTCGGCCGCCCCCGCCCCGACGATCGTGTGCATCTCGTCGATGAAGGTGATGACCTCGCCCTCGGAGGCGGTGATCTCCTTGAGCACCGCCTTGAGTCGCTCCTCGAACTCGCCCCGGTACTTGGCCCCGGCCACCATCGAGCCCAGGTCGAGGGCGATGACGCGGCGGTCCTTCAGGCTCTCGGGAACGTCGCCGTCGACGATGCGCTGGGCGAGCCCCTCCACGATGGCCGTCTTGCCGACGCCCGGTTCGCCGATGAGCACCGGGTTGTTCTTCGTGCGCCGCGACAGCACCTGGATGACGCGCCGGATCTCCTCGTCGCGACCGATGACGGGGTCGAGCTTGCCCTGGCGGGCCGCCTCGGTGAGATCCCGGCCGTACTTCTCGAGCGACTGGTAGGTGTCCTCGGGGTTCTGGGACGTGACGCGCTGGTTGCCGCGCACGCCGCTCAGCGCGCTGAGGATGTCCTCCCTCGACAGGCCGACGCGCTGGTGCATGGCCAGCAGGAGGTGCTCGGTCGAGAGGTACTGGTCGCCCATGGCGTCCTTCTCGCCGGTGGCCCGCTCGAGCACGTCGCGCAGCGCCCGACCCACCTGGGACTCACCGCCGTAGGCGCGGGGCAGCTTGGCGACGGCCTCCTCGGCCTGGTTCTTCAGGGCCTGGATGGACACCCCGGACTTGGACAGCACCGGCAGCACGACGCCCTCGCTCTGGCCCAGCAGGGCGACGAGCAGGTGATCGGGCGTCACCTCCGGGTTGGCGCGCTCACGGGCCAGGCCGACGGCGGCGTTGAACGCCTCCTGCGTCTTCAGGGTCCAGGTGTTCGGGTCGAGCGCCATGCGAGCCTCCGGGTGCGGCGATCCAAAGTTGACACATGCACCAGCAACTTTGTTGAGCAGAGTATTCCGGATACGGGCCGGTTGCGACGAGAGGCTTCGGCCTCGTCCTCGCCGGGACGATCAGCCCGTCGGGGACCCGGCCGCAGGGGACCCGGCGGCCGTGGAGCCGGCGGCCGCAGGAGACCCGGCGGCCAGCCGGGCGACCACGTCGGGGATCTCGGCGGCGGCCACGACCTCGGCTTCAGGCGGGAACTGGAGCGTCCGGGGCCCGTGGTTGCGCAGGCGGATGAGCGCCGGGAGGTCGAGACCGGCGAAGACGGCGCGGACGGCGAGGATCCGTCCCTGCTGCGGACCGGGACCGACGGCCAGCCAGAACTGGGCGCTGGCCGAGCTGCGGTAGCGGTCCGCCGCCTGACCGTCGACGTCCTCCCGGCCGAGGTAGGCGACCTCGGGCCGCTGCCGCAGCAGCAGCGGGTTCTCGGGCCGATCGCTGGCCAGGGCGTCGAGGAAGGTCAGCACCCGGTCGAGCGCCGCCGTCGATCCATCCAGCGGACGGGCCAGCCAGCGGACCCCGGGTCGCCCCCGCTCCGCCATCGCCGGGCCCAGCCCGTCCATCGGGAGCACGACGGTGGTGCGCGACCAGAAGACCTGTTCCGTGCGGGGCAGGCGAACCCCGTCGGCGAAACGGGTGGTGACGGTCGCCGCCCCGACGTGGCGCTTCCAGTCGACGTCGCCCGCGACCACGATGGTCGAGGTCCCGAACGGGATGGTGACCTCGACAGTGGCGCCACCGACCTCCCCGTTGCGGTGCAGCCCACGGGCGAGGGCATTGGCCTGAGCGGGCGTGAGGGGTGTCCCCTCGGACCGGGCCGGGTCGGTGACCCCGGGGATCGCCGTGGCGGCCGGAGCCGACACCGGAGACGTGGCGGCCGGAGCCGACACCGGGCCCGAGGGGTCGGCCCCGCAACCGGCGGCGAGGATCACGGTGATCGGAACGAGGCGCCGCAGGCGCGGCACCGCCAGGGTTCGGGACGGCGCGGTCACGCTCCGGTCTTCGGCAGATCGGGGACGGGGATGGAGGCCGGATCGACCGGCGGCGGCAGACCCCGGGCGGGCCGGGGGGGAGCAGTGGCGGCGTCGGGCATCTGGGGCTGGTCGGGCGGGGCCGGGATGGTCCGGTAGTCCACGTCGGGTGGCGGGGCCGGGCGGAAGCGGGCCGCCTCCCCGGTGAAGGCCGTGGCCGCGCCGGTGCAGGGCAGGACCCGTTCGATGCCCGCCGGCGACGAGGTGGCGAACGTGTTGCCGGCGAAGCAGTTCCCAGCCGCCTCGACCCGGGTCGACGCCCCCAGGTACATGGCGAGGTCCACCCCGTTGCCATCGAGCACGTTGCCTTCGATCCGGTTGCCCACGGGCTGGAACTCGTTGAGGTCGGCCACGGCGATGCCCACGTTCGAGTTGCCCACCACCCGGTTGCGCAGCACGACGTTGCGCTGGCCGCCGCTCACGGCGATCCCGAATCCGAACGCACCCTCGGGGGTGGCGGGGGCACCGGGCTCGTCGTTGTCCACCACGAGGTTGCCGACGATGACGATGTCGCCCTGGGGCGAGAGCTTCTCCAGGTTCTGGGAGTTGGGGGTCATCCCCACCCGGTTGGCCCGCCACACGGAGTCGACGATCGTCAGGCCGCCGCTGGCGTTGGTGCCCGAGTACCCGATGGCGTTGCGCTCTGCGACGACGTCGCGGAC
>JBIKWW010000263.1:0-5417 GCA_044356125.1 Acidimicrobiia bacterium | reverse complement strand
GGGGAACACGACCGACGGCGATCAGCTGACCAATACGGTGGCGGCCGTCGTCGCCGGAAAGATCCTGCCCTTCGCCGGCATGCACCTGTCGTTCGGGATCATCCATCCCAACGCCTCCGGCTACCAGCTGGGCTACGGCCCCATCGCCACGAACGCGTTCCGCAACGACGCCCGGAAGCGGTTCACCCCGCTGGCACCCGACCAGCTCCGGGTCGATCGCAGCGGCGCGGCGGTGACGCTGCGCTGGCGGGATCGCGCGGACAACGAGCTCTCCTACCGGGTGCGGGCCGTCGCCAACCAGCAGGAGTGCGGGGTGCCGACCACCCGTCCGCTGCCTGCTGACACCCAGATCATGGAGGCGGGCGTGAAGCCCGGCACCACCTGTGAGTACATGGTCCGGGCCTGCGGGGTGCGCCTCGCCGGTCAGGACCTGTGCTCGGCCGAGGTGCCCGTCCGCATCGTGGTCCCGCTGACCGAGTCGACGTCGACCAGCTCGACGTCCTCCAGCTCGACGTCCTCCAGCTCGACGTCCTCCAGCTCGACGTCCTCCAGCTCGACGGTGCCCGGCGCCCCGACCCCCAGCACCTCCATCACGACGACCACCGCCCCGACGACCGCCCCGACGACCGCCCCGACAACCGCCCCGACGGCCGCCCCGACGACCGCGACGGCCGCGACGGCCGCCCCGACGACTGCGACGGCCGCCCCGACGGCCGCCCCGACGACCACGGCGGCGGCGCCGACCACGACCAGGGTCTCGGCCGCCCCGACGACGGCCGCGACGGCCGCCCCGACGACCACTGGGCCGGCGCCCACGACGGCTCCACCGAGCCCGACCACCACGAGGCCCGCGGCCCCGACCACCACGAGGCCGCCGTCATGACCCACCCGGGGAGCCTCGGATGGGCGGGTCAGCGCGGCACTGCGCCCTCGGCCACCGAACGCACGATCAGGCCCAGTTGGAGGCGCGACGACGCCCCCATCTTCCGCAGGATGCGCGACACGTGGGTCTCGACGGTGCGGATCGAGAGGTACAGCTCGGCGGCGATGGCCTTGTTGGAAAGGCCCCGGCCGATGGCCAGGCACACCCGCTGCTCGGCGGCGCTGAGGTGGTGCCAGGCGTCGGCCAGACCGTTCGGCACCGGCTCCCCCGGCGGGGCGGCCCGTACCGCCGCGCCCGACCGGGCATCGACGACGGCCTGCAGCACCCGCCGCCGGTCGATCCGGTCCTGCACCCATGGATCGCGGCTCTCGTCGACCGGCCCGGCGCTCGGGTCGACGCCACCCGAGGCCACGGCCGCGACCTCGACCGCCAGCCGGGCCAACCGGTGGCTCGACGGATCGCGTCCGCGCCAGCTCCGGACCTCCTCGACCACGGGGCCGACCTCCTCGGTGCGCCCGGCGATGGTCAGCGCGCATACGAGATCGTGGGCGATGCGCTCACGGGTGATGTCGACCTCCATGGAACCGAACAGCTGCCAGGCCCCCTGGAGGATCTCGACGGCCTCGTCGACCCGGCCGGAACCGAGCAGCAGGCGGGCCCGGGCGCTCACGACGAGGTCGATGCCCATGAAGGCGCCGCCGGCACGGAAGATCGCCTCGGCCCGGTCGATGGCGTCGCGGGCATCGTCGAGACGCCCCCGGTTGAGCGCGACATGCGCCATCACGGCCAGGCTCCAGAGCACGGCGATCGCCGACCCCGTCTCCTCCGTGGCGGCCAGGCCCGCCGCGGCATCGGCGTCGGCCTCGTCGAGACGACCGGTCTGGTAGAGCACCAGGGCCCGGAGCTGGAGGTAGAGCGCGTCGGCCCAGGCCGCGCCGTGCCGCTCGGCCTGCTGCTGGCCGTGGCGCACGACCTGCAGGGCCTCGTCGAAGCGCCCCAGGTCGTACAGACTGATGCCGAGGAAGAAGGCGGGCTGATGGCGCCCGGCCCGCCCGGACGGGTCCGAGGCGGCCACCTCCATGGCCCGCCGGATGACGGGCAGCGCCTCCCGGAATCGCATGGCGCCGCCGAGCCGACGCGACTCGAGCGACAACGCCAGGCTGAGGGCCCTCGGATCGCCGCTCTCGGTCGCCGCCTGGAGGGCCCGGGCGATGGCCCGGGGACTGTCGGCGGTGAAGGCACCCAGCCGGGCCATCGCCGCGTACGCCAGGAGCAGCGCCCGGTCCCCCGGTGAGGCCCGCTCCTCGGCGGCCAGCTCGAACTGGTCGGCGGCGGCGACCGGGCGGCGGCCCATGAACAGCGAGGCCCCGAACCACCAGCGCGCCACCCCGCGGACCTCGGCCTCGAGTGGATGGCCGAGGAGCTCCTCCCCGAGCGCCATGGCCTCGGGGACCATGCCGGCGGTGGCCGCCGCCTCCAGGCTCCGGAAGCTCAGCGAAGCCCACCGGGGATCGGCCGGGTCGAGACCGGAGCGGGCCCGCTCGAGCAGCCGCCGGGCCACCGACGGGGACCGGTCGATGGTCTCCAGCGCCGCCCGCGTGAGCCAGTCCCGGACGGTGTCCTCGTCGGCGTCGGCACCGACCGCCTCGAAGTGCGAGGCGATCACGGCCGCCGGAGCCCGCCGGGCGATGAGCGCCCGGGCGACCTCGCCGTGCAGGGTCGCCCGGACCACCGACGGCATCGACGCCGCCACCGCCTCCCGGAGGAGATCGTGACGGAACGTGAGCACGGCTCCGCTGTCGGCCAGCAGGCCTTCGCGGATCCCCTCCTGGACGGCCGGCAGCAGGCGGGCGACGGGCCGGGCCAGGACCTGGGCGACCACGTCGAGGCCGACGGGCGACCCGAACACGCTGGCGGCCCGCAGCAGCTCGATGGTGGCCGGAGCGACCTGACGCAGCCGACGCTCGACCCCGGTGACGATTCCGACGGGCACGAAGCCCACGGGGACGTCCGCGCTCCCGTCGGGCGCCCGGACGAGGGCATCCGGGCCGAGGCTGCGGACGAGCTCGTCGATGAGCAGCGGCACCCCGTCGGTGCCCGCCAGCAGCGCCCGCAGCCGGGGCCCCGGTTCCACCCCCAGCGCCGAGCGCAGCAGCTCCGTGCGTCCGTCCTCGGGCAGCGGGTCGACCCGGACGGCGGTGTCGCAGGCGTCCATCAGCTGCACCCACTCGCGGGGGACGGGTGGGACCACCGGGCGGGTGGTGACGATCAGCAGCAGCCGGTAGCCCTCGACCCGCCGGGCGATGGCGCGGACCGCCGCCAGGGTGGACGGGTCGGCCCAGTGCACGTCCTCCAGCACGAGGGCCAGCGGACCCTCCAGGGCCATCTGCTCCACCAGCTCGCACAGCGCCGTCGTCACCTGATGGCGGGAGTTGGGCACCGCCGCCAGCACGAGCGGCACCGACTCGGCCGGTCCGGCCCGGAGCAGCTCGACGGCCGCCATCCGCCGCGCCTCCTGGGCTCCGCCGCCGCCACCCGCCGAGGGACCGGGGTGCTGACCGACCTGCAGCCCGAGGGCGTCGGCCAGAGGGCCGAAGGCCCGGCCCTGCTCGATCTCGTCGCCCCGCCCGGCCACCACGGTGAAGCCGGCGGCGACGACGTCGGGAGCCAGGGCCTCGAGCAGGGCGGTCTTGCCGATCCCCGCCGGACCTTCCAGGGAGACGAGCGTGGTGATCCCCTCGGCGGCGCGGGCCAGGGCCCGGCGCAACGCCGCGAGTTCACCGTCACGACCCACGAGCACGGGCGCCACCCTACGCGTCCGGTCCGGGCCGGTTCCAGGGCTCACGGGGGGCCAGCACGTACGTGGTTCCACCGATTCCCAGGCGACGGCGAACACCGTCCCGCACGATTCGTACGTGGACGTCATGGACAGCCCCGCCCGCCCCATCCGTGTCCTGACCGGCGATGCCTCGCCCCGGCATCGGCTGCCCCGGCGGCCCCTTCCGCGGCTGCTCTCGCGGCTGTTCTCGTGGCTCCCCCCGGCCCTGGTCGCCGCCGCCTGCGTCCTCGCCCTCGCCGCCTGTGGTGGGGGTTCGGACACATCGTCGGCGTCACCCGGGGCGGGGGCGTCGTCGCCGGGCGGATCGGGACCGGCCACCGAGGCGCGGACCACGACCCACGCCGGCCGGGTCGAGGGCAGCGACGCCTACGTGGCCGTCCGGAGGCTCGGCGAGGACGTCATCGCCTACGTCTGCGATGGTGACGGCATCGTCGCGTGGTTCCGCGGTCGCGCCGCCGGTGGCCGGGTCTCGCTGACCAACGCCCGGGGTGCGGTGCTGGAGGCGAGCTTCGGCGAGGCCGGCTTCGTGGGCGACGTCCAGCTCGCCGGTCGGCGCCTGTCGTTCAGTGCCGAACCGGTCCAGGCCCCGGCCGGCCTCTACCGGTCCGAGGAGCAGCTCGGTGGCACCCGACGGGTGGGTGGCTGGATCGTGCTCCCCGACGGCACCCAGCGCGGTGCCGTCCAGACCGGAACCCAGACGGCCCCGGCCCCGCCGCTCGACGCGACCACCGCCACGGCGACCGTCGGCGGCACCACCGTCCAGGCTGCCGCTGCCAACCCGACACCCCCGTCGACGGCGGCCCCGGCCGGGGTGACGACGACGGCCCCGGCGGGGGTGACGACGACGGCCCCGGCGGGGGTGACGACGACGGGCCCGGAGAACGTGACGACGACGGGTGCCGGGGCGACGACGGCCCCGGCGGGGGTGACGACGACGGGCCCGGAGAACGTGACGACGACGGGCGTCGGTGCGACGGCTGCGCCGGCGGGTGTGACGACCGTCCCGGGGGCGGCGACGACGGTGGCTGCGGGTGCGTCGACGACCACCGCAGCCAACGCGGCCACGGCCACGACGACCGTGCCCCGCGCCGCCGGTGCCGTGGTGCAGCGCTGCACCACCTCGGCGCTGCCCGGGCGGGTCTTCGACCTCGTCACTCGCCAGCAGCCGCTCATCATCGGCTTCCCGGGCGTCGGCAGCGTGAACCTCGGCACGGTGGCGGTGAGCGGTCCCTGCAACGACGACGCGACGCTGTCGTTCACCGGAGGCTCGGCGCAGGTCTTCAGCGGCTTCCTGACGGGGAGCCAGCTCTCGGGCACGGTCGACAGGCAGAAGACCTGCTTCACCGGCGGCACGTTCAACGCCCGGAGCGACCTCGGGCTGCCGGCGCTCCCCGTCTCGGAGCAGATGTGCATCGGCTACGACCGCACGTTCAACGCCGCCGACGCACTGCAGAACCTGTTCAGCAACCCGCCGCAGGTCGGCCCTCCGCCGAGCATCCCCGCCACGCTCGGGCCGCTGTGCCCGGCGTCGGGAACCGGGACCCTCAAGGGCCGCCTGCGCTGGAGCAACGCATTTCCAACCATGCAGCTGCCGCAGGGCTTCACCTTCCGTGACGGCGTGATCGACTTCACCTGTGACCGGGTCAGGATCGCCGCGCAGGTCGGCGTCCCCGGAGCTTCCGGAGCGTCGACCAC
>JBIKWW010000262.1:0-5434 GCA_044356125.1 Acidimicrobiia bacterium | reverse complement strand
GGTCCCCCACAGCAGCACGGTGCGGGCGAAGCGCAGCTCGCTGGGATCGTCGGCCTGCCCGCTGCCGTAGGTGAGGGCGGTCCCGGCTCCGGCGACGGCCCCGCAGACGCTGCCGGTCATGCGGCTCGCCCCGAGGGCGTCGAGGAACCGCTGGGCGAAGTTCATCGAGAGGGCGCTCTGGTTGCCGGCGTCCCAGAACGGGACGATCGCATCGGCCCCGTGCCCGGCCGAGATCGCCCGCCACCGCCCGGCGATCTCGGCGAGGGCGTCGTCCCAGGAGACGGCCTCGAACCGGCCGCTGCCCTTGGGGCCGGTGCGGCGCAGCGGGGTGAGGATCCGGTCGGGGCTCATGGCCCTTTCCAGGTACCGGTTCACCTTCGGGCAGAGCTCCCCTTTCGAGTAGGGGTGCTCGGGGTTGCCGCGCAGGCGGACGGGCACGGGGCCCTCGGGCCGGTCCTCGACCGTGACCACCCAGCCGCAGGAGTCGGGGCAGTCGTGGGGGCAGACCCCGGTGACGGTCCGGCTGGTGACGGCGGGGCCGGTGACGGCGGGGCTGGTGACGGCGGCCATGGACCGAGCGTAGAAGGCGACGCCCGGGCCGTCCGGCCTGATTCGGACGGCCCCGCCTGACCCGGCCGTCCGGCCTGATTCGGACGGCCCCGCCTGACCCGGCCGTTGCGTCAGCCTGTGCGCTCGCCCCGTCCCGTGCGGCCCCGGGCCTCGGACCACGTCAGGCCCTGCTCCACGTCGATGTCGTGGGGCAGGCCGAGGGAGCGCTCGGCGACGATGTTGCGCTGCACCGCCCACGTCCCCCCGCCCAGGGTGAGTGCCGGGGCGAACAGCCAGCCGTAGTGCCAGATCGGGTCGACGCCGGGGAACAGGGTCGAGCCCCGGAAGTTGTTCTCGGTGGGCGTGCCGCTGGCCGTCACGGAGCCCGACGGCCCCGCTCCGGCCAGGAGCCCCTGGGCGCCCACGAGGTCCCGGGCGACCTCCATGATGTGCTGGCCGTGCTCGTCGGCCAGGAGCTTCTGGACCGACGCCTCGGCCCCCGGCTGGCGGCCCTGCACCCGGCTCGTGAGGATGCGCAGCCGCATCAGGCGGAGGACCTCGCCTTCGATGTGCAGCCGGGCGAGGCGGTCGCGCAGGTGCGGATCGGAGCACCCGCCCGCCTCGCGGACCAGGCGGATGACGTCGTCGGCCGACGGGCCCGTTCCCCACAGGGCGCCGCCCGAGGACAGCGACACCCGCTCGTTGCCCAGCGTGACCTTGGCCAGCCGCCAGCCTTCGTTCTCCTCGCCGACGAGGTACTTCGCCGGGAGGCGGACGTCGGTGAAGAACACCTGGTTGAACGAGTGGGCCGTGGTCATGTCGATGATCGGCTGCAGCTCGATGCCGGGGAGGTCCATCGGGCAGATGAAGTACGAGATGCCCCGGTGCTTGGGGGCGTCGGGGTTGGTCCGGGCGATGAGGATCCCGTACTTGGAGTAGTGGCCGCCCGACGTCCAGATCTTCGAGCCGTTGACGATGTAGTCGTCGCCGTCACGCTCCGCCCGGGTGGCCAGGCTGGCGAGGTCCGATCCCGAGTCGGGCTCGGAGAAGAGCTGGCACCAGTAGTCCTCGCCGGAGAGGATCCTCGGCAGGAACGTCTCCTTCTGCCAGTCCGTCCCGGCCAGCAGGATCGTCGGACCGGCCCAGCCGATGCCGATGGGGTTGCTCGGCCGGCGGACTCCGGCGCGGTCGAACTCCTCGTCGATCACCAGCTGGTGGATCGGATCGGCGCCGAAGCCGAAGGGTGCGGGCCAGTGGGGGACCACCCAGCCGCCCTCGGCGAGGTCGCGCCCCGAGGGCGAGGGGTGCTCGGCCAGCCAGGTCCGAACGGCGAGGCGGCGCGGGTCGTCATCGGCGGGGAGGTCGAAGTCCATGGGCGCCAGTCTGGCCGAGGCCGGCGTCAACGCCCCAGGTAGGCCCCCGGAGTCGAGAGGCGGCCCCGCTCCCACAGCGAGGGTCGCAGGGCGATGCCGCGGGGATGGTCCTCGAAGAGCCATCGGGCGAAGTTCCGCCGGGTCCAGGGACTCGCCCCGGAGATCCGGACCGCCCAGTCGCACACCCAGTCCCGGCGCAGCGACCGGTTGAGCAGGTCGCTCATGCGGTGGTCGGGTCCCATCTCGTGACGCACGTGGCGCCCGTAGCCGCGGGCGATGTCGTGGGGACGGTCGGGGGACCCGGCGGCGATGGCGTCGGCGGCGGCGATGCCGGTCTGCAGGGCCTGCCCGATGCCCTCGCCGGTCAGGACGTCGCCGGCCAGGGCGGCGTCGCCGACGAAGAGGGTCCGTCCGGCGGCGAGCACGGCCCGGTCGACGCCGCAGGGGATGGGCCACGCCTTGGCCTGCCCCTCGAAGACCGGCGACGGCCCCAGGACCTCGCGGACGTGGGGCAGCGCGCAGACCTCGCCCCACAGCTCGCGCATGTGCCGGGTCCGCACGCCGTCGCGGCGCTCGATGCCGAAGCCCAGGTTCACCCGTCCGCCGGGCAGCGGGAAGCTCCACGCGTACCCCGGGAGCAGGTCGGGCTCGAACCAGACCCGGAGCTCCCGGGAGGCGGCCGTCGTCACGCCCGAGACGTACTGCCGGTAGGCGTGCCACTCGCCCAGGTAGGTGCCGGTGCCACCGCTCCGGCGCCCGGGCGGCCCGACCAGGCGGGAGCGCACCAGCGACCACATGCCGTCGGCGGCGACGGCGTGCCGGGCGCGCAGGGGGCCGGCGCCGTCGACGGTGAGGGTGACGGCGGTGGCGTCCTGGGCGGCGTCGAGGACCTCGTGGCCCTCGAGGATCTCGGCTCCGGCGGCGCGGGCGAGCTCGAGCAGGGCCCGGTCGAGGTCGAGCCGGGTGGCGACGGCGGCGAAGTGGCCGGAGTCACCACGGGGGAGCGGGTAGCTGACGGTGCGGCCCCGGGACGAGCGGACCACCACGTCGTCGGCCCACTGCCAGGACGCCACGTCGGCAGGGTCGAGACCGAGCGACTCCAGTCGGCGCAGGGCACCGGTCGTCAGGCCGTCCCCGCAGCACTTGTCACGGGGGAAGGTGGCCTTGTCGACGACGATCACCCGGCGTCCGGCCCGGGCGAGGGTGATGGCGGCGGCGGACCCGGCCGGGCCGCCGCCCACGATGACGACGTCGGCGTCGGTCCCGGACACGGCCGGGAGGGTACCGGCCTCCTGGGCGCTACCGGTCCCCGGCCCCGTCGGGCGGGGCGAGGAGCACGGCCGCCGGGTCGGTGGCCAGGGTGCGCCATCCGTCGCGCCGGAGCTCGCCGACGAGGGGGCTGTCGGGTGGGAACAGCACCCGGTCGACGCGCCAGCGGGCGAGTTCGCCACGCCAGTCGCCGGTCGCCGAGTTGAGGAGCCAGTAGCGGTCGACGAAGGCGTCGCCGTACATGTCCGGCCGGCCGTCGGTGAACACGGGGACGCCCTTCCAGATGAGCCAGCCCCCGAAGTTGTAGTGGTTGAGGAGACGTCCGGTCCCGGGGTCGCGCTGGAAGGCCTCCAGGGTGGCCATGGGCTGCAGTCTCCGGTTGGCGTCGATCGTCCCGGCCGTGGTGAAGGCGTGGCTGTTGACGACGGCCAGGACGGCGGCGATGACGAGCGCCTCGGGGCGCATCCGCCCGGCCAGGCGGCGCCAGCGCGAGTGGGTGGACGCCACCGCTCCGGTTCGGGGCCCGGCCGCTGGTGCGGGCCGGGGACGCCGTTGCGGAACGGGCCGCCCGGCGAGGGTGAGGCGGAGGTCACGGGCGTCGAGGGCGCGCTCGAGGCGGGCCTCGGCGGCGTCGCGCTCGGCCTGGGTCCGGGACAGGGCCGAGGCGGCGAACGGCACGGCCACCACGACGAACGACGGGATGTTGCGGACCGACGTGAACGCCAGCAGGCCGAAGAAGCCGAGCAGGCCCGCTTCGAGCAGCCCGACGCGCCGCCACCGCCGCACGAGACCGGCCGCCGTCACGGCGGCGATGGCGAAGAACGGGGCCCAGCGCCAGGCCATCCAGGGGCGCACCCACTCGCCCACGTAGCGGGTGGAGGCGTTGTCGCCGAGGTAGCTGAACGGGTAGACGAGCCCCCGCCAGTGGTTCGGGGTGGCCATGGCCGCCACCACGCAGGCTCCGGCGACGCCCCACAGCGCGGTCAGCTCCCGCCGTGTCCGCACCGGCCGCCAGCCGCGGGCGAGCAGGGCGAGGCGCGGGGGAGCGAGGCGCCCGATGACGGCTTCGGCCGTGAGGGCGAGCGCGAACGCCCACACCGCGGTGAGCCCGAACATGAAGCCGCCATGGAGGTTCGACCACACGACCGTGAGCGGCACGAGCAGCCACGGTGTCGACGGGTGGAGCTCCCGGGAGAAGCGCCGCAACCGGGCGACGGTCGCGGCGAACAGCAGCAGGGTGATGACCTGCGGCCGGGGACCCCAGGTGTGGGCGGAGGCGAAGGCGCCGACGAGCAGCAGCGCCGCCGTCACCCCGTCGGCGGCCCCCATCGAGCGGGCCGAGCGGGCGGCCACGGCACCGCTGGCGGTGATGAGCGCAATGGAGAGCGCCACGAGGGCGCCGAAGCCCCCGACCCGGTGGATGAGCTCGAAGGCGATCTCGGTCAGCCACTCGTGGGCGATCCAGGCCCGCCCGGGAACGGTCCAGGAGAAGGGATCGGTGAACGGGATGCGCCGTTCGCCCAGGATCCAGCGGCCGGTGGCGAGATGCCACCACAGGTCCGGGTCGGTGGAGGGACGCATGGCCAGCCCGGCGATGGCGGCCAGCACGAAGGGCAGGGGCCGGGCCTGGGGCAGGGTGCGCCGACGCGGAGCGGCTGTCGGGGGACCTGCTGCCGTGGGCCCGTCCGGGGCGTGCGTCGGGTCGCTCGTCGGGTCGGTCGGCCGGGGAGGGGCCGCCGCCGGGTTCACCGCCGCCCGCAGCTCCTGTTCGACGGCCCCCCACCGGGCGCGCCGGTCCCGGCGGGGCTCCATGGGGGTCCGGGGCGCCCGTTCGGCACGGTTCATGCGTGCTCGTTCGGCACCGTCCATGCGTGCCCGTTCGGCACGCTCCATGCGTGTCCAGTCGCTCGCCCGTGTGTGCGCCAGCGGTGTCGCGCCGGGCGGCGCGGTCGTCGGCGCGGTCGTCGGATCGATCGTCGGATCGATCGTGGGATCGGTCATCGGTCCGATCATCGGCAGCTCGACCGGCCGACTGAACCATCCACGCGTCCGACGGGGCTCGGGCCCGCCGGACGCGTCAGGACGACGTGGGCAGGCCCAGCTGCTCGACCCAGGCGAGCGCGGCGAGATACAGCGGAGCCAGGTCGGAAACGGGCAGGACGGTGGTGAGCTCGGGTGGGAACAGGGCCCGCTCGCAGGCCAGGGCGGTGCGGAGGATCTCCCCGATCCGGCCGCGGTGCCCG
>JBIKWW010000261.1:0-5436 GCA_044356125.1 Acidimicrobiia bacterium | reverse complement strand
CTACTACTCGGCCGCTCCGTTCATCGGCGCCGCCATCGGCCTGCTGTGGCTGCGCGAGCCGCTCGGCCGGTGGTTCGTCCCCGCCGTGGTAATTATGGCGGTCGGCCTCGCGCTCCACCTGAGCGAGCGTCACGAGCACGACCACGAGCACACGGCCGTGGAGCACGCACACGCCCACGACCACGACGACGGGCACCACGCCCACGAGGGATCACACGCCGACGGGACCTCGCTCGACCACGCGCACGAGCCGCTCCGTCACCGACACGGCCACTCCCCCGACGCGCACCACCGACACGACCACTGAGTCGCGTTCGCGGGTCGGGAACCCGAGGTGGCCGTCGCCGCGACCCGCAGGGCGCGGCGTGCAGCATCGAGGACCGACCGGGCTTGCCCTCTGCCGACGGCGCGCCCTCGCCCGGCTTCTCGCGAGCCCACAGGACGTCGAAGTCGCGGGCGACGTCGAGGTCCAGGAACGCCCGGCCGACGCCGACGCAGTAGGCCGCCGTCACGGTCAGCTCGAGGATCTCGCCGTCGGTGAAGTGCTCCCGCAGCCGACCGAAGAGCTCGTCACCGATGGACGTTTGGTCGAAGGCGAATCGCTCGGCGAACTCGATGGCGAGCTTCTCGCGGGGCGTGAAGGCGTCGTTCGTGCGGTAGACCTGGACCTGCTGGTAGAGGTCCTCGGTGAGTCCCTGCTGCATCGCCGATGCAGCTCACGTGTTCAGTCAGACGGCGCACTCGTTGAGCTGGGCGATCCGCATGCGGGCCACCTCTCGCTCACGCGACGGCAGGCTGCTCGCCTCGTAGACCGCTGGCCACCCACCCCGACGACCGTCGCCGCATGGCCACCGACCCCTCGGTATGGGCCACCGGCATCGAAGAGCTCCTGCGCGTCTACTCGCCGGTCACCATGGCGCGCATCACCGTCGAGGACACCACCGTCGGCGGGTGCCCGGTCCACGCCGGCGACCGGGTCCTGCTCCACTTCGGCGCCGCCAACCGAGACCCTGCGGTGTTCCCGACCCCGATACCGTCGTGCTCGACCGTGAGGCCAACCGCCACGTCACCTTCGGCGCCGGCATCCACCGGTGCGCCGGCTCATGGCACGGCCGAGACCAGCGTGTCCGCCGGCCGGCGACGTTCCATGACGAAGCCGGGGAACCCGTCGGCCGCGACCTGGTCGATGCGGTCGAAGTAGCGGGACCCGGTGACGTACGCGAGGAACTGCCGAGGCTTGCCGGGGATGTTGGCGCCCGTGTACCAGGAGCTCGTGCGAGGGAACAACGTCCGGTTCGCGATCGCGTTGACCTCCTGGTCCCAGGTCGACTCGGCATCGGCGGTGGGCTCGATGCTGGCGAGCCCGTGGTCATCGAGATGGCGAATGCAGGCTTCGATCCACGCCACGTGCCGCTCGCCGCCGAGGGGCATCGTGTACAGCACCCCCGGTGACTGCGGACCGTGGATCATGAACAGGTTCGGGAACCCCGAGATCGTCATCCCCAGGTAGGTCTCGAACCGGCCGTTCCACTTGTCGCTCAGCCGCACGCCCCCACGACCCCGGGGATCGAGTTGCAGCATCGAGCCGCTCACCGCGTCGAAGCCGGTGGCCAGCACCAGAAGATCGATGGGGTGCTCGCCATGCTCGGTCCGCACGCTCGTCGCCGTGAACTCCGTGATCGGATCCTCGCGGAGGTCGACCAGCGTCACGTTGTCACGGTTGTAGGTCTCGAAGTAGCCGTTGTCGAGGATCAGCCGCTTCGTGCCGAACAGGTAGTCGGGGGTGAGCTTGCGGGCCGTCTCGGGGTCCTTCACGATCTCGCGGATCTTGCCCTTCACGAAGTCGCCGACCTCACGGTTCAGCTCCTCGTTGGCCAACACCCCGACGTAGCTGTTGATCGACAGGTGGATGCCGCCCAATGCCCACATCTCCTCGTAGCGGGCGTGCCGCTGCTCCGGGGTGTGGTCGGTCATCTTCAGCTTGCTGGTCGGGAACGGCCAGCCCCCGCGTCGAACCATCGACAGCCGCAGGGCCTCCCAATCGTCGCGGTACGCCTGCAGCTCCTCGGGAGCGAGGGGCCGGTTGCGGGCGGGTAGGGCGTACTGCGCCGTTCGCTGGAACACCGTCACATGGTCGGCCGTCCTGGCGATCTCCGGGATCGCCTGCACGCCCGAGGAGCCCGTCCCGATCACACCGACGCGCCTGCCCTCAAACGAGACCGGCTCATGCGGCCAGCGACCGGTGTGGTACATCGGACCGGCGAAGTCGTCGATGCCCGGGTAGTCGGGCTTGTTGGCGACGAACAGCGCACCGGTGGCACAGATCAGGAACCGGGCCGACACCAGGTCGCCCTTCGCGGTCTGGATGGTCCAGCGTTGCCCCGCCTCATCCCACTGCGCACCGGTGACCATGGTGTCGAACTGGATGTCCTTGAGGAGGTCGAACCGGTCCGCGACGTGCTCCAGGTAGGCGAGGACATCAGGGCCGGCGGTCTGGGTCTCGGTCCACTCCCACTCGTCGACGAGCTCCTTGCTGAAGGTGTAGGCGTAGAACGGGCTGCTCGGCGCATCGACCCGGGCGCCGGGGTAGCGGTTGTACCACCAGGTGCCACCGACGCCACCGGCGCCGTCGAACGCCCGCACCGAGAGCCCCATGGCGTCACGCAGGCGATGCAGCGCGTACAGGCCGCCGAAGCCGGCACCGACGACGACGGCGTCGTAGCGCGCAGTGGTTGTGTCGGTCATCGTTGCCCTCGGCCTGGTTGATGGATCCTGAGGATGCTGGTGCACCCAGATCCCCATCGTCAACGCGTGGCCCGATCCGGAACAAACCACCCCGTGCTCCGAGCGACCCGCGTGTGGCGTGCCGGGAACCGATGGCCGATGGCATGACCGGGACCCCTGCATCTCACCGTCCGAGGATCAGCGCACCAGCCGGTCGGCGGGGCCGGCCCGCATGTGGATCCGGCGCCGATCCCGATCAGTCGCGATCAGCCGCCAATCAGTGCCGTCACGAACCAGATCGGCTCGTCGGGCCCCGCACCCATCCGGGCCACCATCCGCCCGCCGAGCACCGTGCCGGTCATGTCGAGGGCAATGGCGCGGCCGTCGGCGAGGAGTGCAGCCGCGGCCTTCACATCGGCGATCGCGTGCTCGGGCACCTCGACGGGAACAGCATCGTCGAGCGCGGCCCGCTGGGCCCACGTGCCGAACTTCGAGCCTTCGACGCCCGTCGGCGCGACGACGGCTTCGACGACCATGCCCCCGGGGAGCGGACGGTCGGTCCGCAGGGACGACACGTCGGTACCGACGCCGAAGGTGGTCAACGCTCGCGTCACCAGCCGATTCTGCCGCATCGGGGCACGGGCATCGGCCTGCCGTGGATGCCCCTGCCCCCAGCGACCGGGTGACGGCCAGGAGCACGCAGGCGGAGCCGGGCAGCGTCGCCGTCACGATCCTGCCCAGGGCCCGGCTGTCGAAACCCCGGGCCGTGAGCAGTGCTGCGAACGTCGGCGACGAGCCCGTCAGCCACGGCCCGCACCCCTCGGGTCAGCGGCAGGACGTTCACCCAGGATCAGCCCACCGGGCGTCCCCGGCCCCCGGACCGCGAGGCCCCGGACCGCGAGGCCCCGGACCGCGACGCCCCGGACCGCGAGGCCCCGGACCGCGACGCCCCGGACCGCGACCCACCCGAGCGGGATGCGCCGGACCCACGCGCACCAACGTGGGAGCTGGCGTGGGCGCCGCCCTGGGAGCGACCCTGGGAGCCGCTCCCGCCGGCCGACGACGGGTTCGCTCCGGGGCGGCGGTCCCGCTGCGGGGCGGTCGCCACGGCCCGGGCCGCGGTCGGCTCGACGCGAGGCGCCGGCTCGCCCACGAGTTCGGTGATCAGCGCATGGCCGGGGATCACCCGGGTGACGGTCGGGTTGACCTTCGCCGCGCGCGTCAGAGCGCGGACGTCGGCGACCTGGTCGGGCGTCATGAGCGTCACGACGACGCCGTCGGCCCCGGCGCGCGCCGTGCGGCCGGACCGGTGGACGTAGGCCTTGTGCTCGGCCGGCGGATCGACGTGGATCACGATGCCGACGTCGTCGACGTGGATGCCGCGCGCGGCGATGTCGGTGGCGACCAGCACGGTGGAGGTGCCGTCCGTGAAGGCCTGGAGGTTGCGCTCCCGGGCTGCCTGGGAAAGGTTGCCGTGCAGTTCGACGGCCGGGATGCCTGCGGTCGTGAGCTGCTTGGCCAGCTTCTTGGCCCCGTGCTTGGTGCGCGTGAACAGCAGCGATCGGTCGCGGCCGGCGGCCAGGCTCGACAGCACGGAGGCCTTGTCGGCAGCGGAGACGGCGAAGACGTGATGGACCATCGTGGTGACCGGTGCGACGGGCGGGTCCACCGAGTGCACGACGGGATCGTGCAGGAAGCGGCGCACGAGCACGTCGATCCCGTTGTCGAGCGTGGCGGAGAACAGGAGGCGCTGGCCCTGCTGCGGGGTGGCGTCGAGCAGGCGCCGCACGACCGGCAGGAAACCGAGGTCGGCCATGTGGTCGGCCTCGTCGAGCACGGTGACCTCGACGCGGTCGAGGCGGCAGAAGCGCCGATCGGTGAGGTCGTCGAGACGGCCCGGGCAGGCGATCACGAGATCGACGCCCCGGCGCAGGGCGTCGATCTGGCGCTGCTCGCCGACCCCGCCGAAGATCGTCGTGTACCGCAGGCCCATCGTCGCCGCGAGCGGGTCGATCACCTCGGCGATCTGGTTGGCCAGCTCACGGGTGGGAACGAGCACGAGGCCGCGTGGCGCGCCGGGTGTCGGGCGCACGCCCGAACGGGCGAGGGCGGCGAGCAGCGGCAGGGCGAAGGCGATCGTCTTGCCGCTGCCGGTGCGGCCGCGGCCGAGGACGTCGCGCCCGGCGAGCGCGTCGGGCAGCGTCGCGGCCTGGATCGGGAAGGGCTCGAGGATCCCGCTGGCGGCCAGCGCGGCCACGAGCGGCGCCGGCACGCCGAAGTCGGCGAACCCTGCCCTGACCGCGCTGCGTGCACTGCTGGTCGGCTCACCGCCGACGGGTCCCGCCGGGGACAGGACTGCGGGACGTGACGGGCGGGGTGCGCGCAGCGCGGTTCGGTTGGATGACGCGGCTTCGCGTCGTAACGGGGAACTCGACATGTGACTGCTTTCAGGTTGGTTGGCCGTTGATGCGTGGCCAACCCTGATGGGCGTCACCGGGCGCTCGATGCGCCGCACTCGACCGCACTTCCGACGATCGGAGGTGCCGGCGACGACCTTAGTGGTGGAAGAACCGCCCGAGGCCCACATTGCTCATCGAGTCGGGTCCCGTGGCGGGCAGGTGGTGGCCGCGCTGCACCCGGGCACGCCGGGAGCAGGCGGGGGGTGGTGGCCGCGACGGTGACCCCGATGCAGTTCCGCCCGTCGCCGGGTCG
>JBIKWW010000260.1:0-5493 GCA_044356125.1 Acidimicrobiia bacterium | reverse complement strand
TCGCCGCCGCCGGCCACGAGATCGCCAACCACTCGTTCCGCCACCAGCCCTGGCTGCACCGGTACTCCCGCGCCGAGCTGGTGGACGAACTGGCCCGCGCCGAGGACGCCCTCGAGGCCGTGACCGGGCGGAGGCCGATCGGGTTCCGGGGCCCCGGGTACTCGCTGTCCGCCGACGTCCTCGACGTGCTCGTCGAACGCGGCTACCGCTACGACGCGTCGACGCTGCCGACCTGGATCGGTCCGCTCTCCCGGGCCTTCTACTTCCGGACGGCCCAGCTGACGCCCGAGCAGCGGGCCGAACGGTCGCTCCTCTTCGGCAACTGGAACGACGTCCGCCGGCCGGTCACGCCCTACCGGTGGCGGACCCCGCACGGCTCCATCCTCGAGATCCCCGTCACCGTGCTCCCCGGCGGGCGGGTCCCGATCCACATCTCCTACCTCCTCTACCTGGCCGCCGTGCGGCCCGCTCTGGCCCGGGCCTACTTCCTCAGTGCGCTGAAGATCTGTGAGCTGACGAACGTGCAGCCCTCGGTGCTGCTCCACCCTCTGGACTTCCTCGGCGCCAACGACGTCGGGACGCTCGCGTTCTTCCCGGCCATGGGGATGGGCGGGGCCCGCAAGACCGAGCTCGTCCACGGATGGCTGCAGATCCTCACCGAGCGCTTCGACGTGCGCACCATGGAGCGCCACGCCGAGCACATCTTGGCGACCTTCACCGACCTGCCCGAACGCCGTACCGATTCGCTCCCCGTCCCCACCCTCGGGGCGCACCCGACCGGCATGGAGATCCCCCTGTGAACGCTCCCTCCCCCCACCCGGCCGGACCGGGCGACCCGTCGTCTGCTCCGGGCACCCTGTCGGCATCCTCGGCTGAGGTCGTCGAGGCGGCCGACTCCGGCCGGTCGACCGGCGCGCGAGGCGACCGGCCATCGGTGACCCTGGTCGTGCCCGCCTACAACGAGGCGACGATCATCATGGGCACGCTCCGGGCGCTCGAGGACTACATGAACACCCTGCAGGACGAGTTCCGCTGGGAGATGGTGGTCGTCAACGACGGGTCCAAGGACGAGACGGGCCCCATCGCCGAGGCCTTCGCCGCCAGCCGTCCCAACGTGCGGGTGCTCCACCACCGCACCAACTTCAACCTCGGTCAGTCGTTGCGATTCGCCTTCGGGCACTGCACGACCGATTACGTGGTGACCGTCGACTGCGACCTGTCGTACTCCGTCGACCACATCGGGCGCCTGCTGCGCGCCATCCACGAGACGAAGGCGAAGGTCGTGCTCGCCTCGCCCTACGCGACCGAAGGCGAGGTCGCCAACGTCCCCTTCACCCGCAAGCTCCTCTCCCGCTACGCGAACCGGATGCTCAGCTTCGCCGTCAAGGGCGAGCTGTCCACCCTGACCGGGATGGTCCGGGCCTACGACCGGGTGTTCCTGCAGTCGCTGGACCTGTCCTCGGTCGATGTCGGCATCAACACCGAGATCATCTACAAGGCCCGGATCCTCAAGGCCAAGGTCGTGGAGATCCCGGCCCGGCTGGCCTGGGTCAGCGAGGAGCCCGGCGGTCGCGTCTCGAAGTTCAAGATCGCCCGCTCGATCTCGACCTACCTGCTCTCGGGCTTCCTGTTCCGGCCCCTGTTCGTGTTCATGCTCCCGGCGGTGGTGTTCCTGCTGCTGTCGGTGGGCTGCCTCGCCGTGGTGGTGCGTCAGGCCCTCGTCCAGGGCGTGTCGCTGGGCTCCTCGATCGGGGACTCGCCCTCGACGATGATCATCGGCGCGATCGCGTTCGTCGTCGCCGTGCAGTTCCTCTCCCTCGGTCTGCTGGCCGAACAGGCGAGGCGGAACTTCGAGCACCTGTTCCACCTCGGAACGGCCAACCTGCGGGCCACCCAGCGGCTCCGGTTCGACCTCGACGAGGGGCTGGCCCAGCTCCACGAGCGTCCCTGAGCAGCGCCCGAGGGTCGGCGGGGTCCGCGGGGGGTCCAGTCCTCGGGGGGTCCAGTCCTCGGGGGTTCAGTCCTCGGGGATGAGCAGGTCCCACCGGTCGAGGCAGTCCTCGCAGCGGTAGGTGGTGAGGTCCCCCGGTGAGGGGACCGTGCCGGGGTCCCAGGTCGTGAGGAGATGGGCGCGCCCGCCACAGTCCACGCACGTGATGACGGCGGGAGCGAGGGCGTCGAGCTCGGGATCGGCGCGCCAGTCCCGCAGCGCCCGCGCCCGATCTTCGGGGTCTCCGGCGGTGCGCTCGAACGGGTCCATGGCGACCGACGGTACCGTGGGGGCATGCGAGTCGTGTCCGGCAGCGCCCGGGGGAGGGTGATCCTGGCCCCGGCCGGCCACGAGGTCCGGCCGACCACGGACCGGGCCCGCCAGGCCACCTTCAATGCGCTGGAGTCCCGCGGCCTCGTCGCCGACGCCGTCGTCGTCGACCTCTTCGCCGGGAGCGGGGCGATGGCCATCGAAGCGCTCTCCCGGGGTGCCGCCCGGGCCGTGGCGGTGGACTCGTCGCCCGAGGCCGTCCGCTGCATCCGGGCCAACGCCGAGGCCCTCGGGTTCGCCGACCGCCTCACCGCGGTCCGGTCCGACGTCACGCGGTGGTTGGTCTCGGCCGTCGCCACCGTCCGCCCCGAGCCGGGTCGGCCACTGGTCGTCATCGCCGACCCGCCCTACACCTTCACCGGCTGGCCGGCGCTGCTCGAGGCGATGGTGCCGCTGGTGGCCGCCGGCGGGGAGGAGGGTGTCGCCGTGCTGGAGGCCCCCCGGCCCGTCGAGCTGCCGCCGGGCTGGGAGCTGGGCCGCTGCCGCCGCTACGGGCTCGCCTGGGTGACGCTGGCCTGGCCGGCGACCACTCCGCCCCCGGCCGAAGGGCCCGACGCGGCGGGGATGGAAGCGGCGGGGATGGAAGCGGCGATGACGGAGGTCGGGTCCTTCGGGGATTAGCGTGCCCTGTTCGTGAAACGAGCGCTCGTGCCGGGCTCCTTCGACCCCATCCACAACGGGCATCTCGAGGTGATCGAGCGGGTCGCGTCCATGTTCGACGAGGTGCTGGTCGCCGCCGTCCACAACCCGAACAAGCCATCGGGCTTCTTCACCCTGGCCGAGCGGGAGGCGATGCTCGCCGAGACGCTCGGCCACATCGGCAACGTCACCATCGGCCACTTCTGGGGCCTGCTCGTGAACTACGCCGAGGACCAGAACTGCTCGGTGATCGTCAAGGGCCTCCGGGCCGTCTCGGACTTCGAGTACGAGCTGCAGATGGCCCAGATGAACAACCAGCTCAAGGGCATCCCGACGCTCTTCCTCCCCACGGCCTCCCGCCACTCGTTCCTGGCCAGCCGTCTCATCCGGGAGGTCGCCCAGTATGGTGGCGACGTGTCGACGATGGTCCCGCCCGGCGTGGCCCGGGCGCTGGCGGCCAAGTTCCCCCGCGACGGGGCGGATGGATGAGCGCGCTCGACGACCCGGTCTTCGACGCCGCCGGTGAGCACGAGTCGGTCGCGCTGATCCGCCGGGCCATCGAGCTGATCGTCGGGGCCAAGCCCCTGCCCCTGTCGACGTCGGTGCGCATCGAGCCCGAGGAGATCTGCGAGCTGCTCGAGGACGCCCTGGAACGTCTTCCCGAGGAGCTCCGCCAGGCCCGCTGGCTGCTCAAGGAGCGTGACGAGTTCCTGGCCCGGACCCAGCGTGAGGCCGACCAGATGCTCGAGGAGACCCGCGCCCGGGCCGAGCAGATGGTGAGCCGCCAGGCCATCGTCCGGCAGGCCAAGATCACCGCCGAGCAGCTCGTCGACCGCGCCGAGGAGGACGCCCGCCGCAAGAAGCACGAGGCCGAGGACTGGTGCGACCAGCACCTGGCCCGCTTCGAGATCGTGCTCGAGCGCACGGCCAAGACGGTCGCCGCCGGGCGGGAGAAGCTCCGGGCCGTCGCCGCCACGGCGTCGCCGATCGCCGCCGCCCTGTCCGAGGACCGCGAGGAGCTCGAGCTCGAGACCGACCACTCGGCCCGCAGCTTCTTCGACGCCTCCGAGGAGATGTAGCGCCCGGCCGCCCAGCCCCCCCGGCCGCCCGTGCGCCCGGCCGGGGGCTCTAGCCTGGCGTGCCCTATGCAGCGGCCGTTCGTCGTCGTCATCGCCGACCTCCACCACCGGCCCGGCGCCCGCCGTCACGACCATCTGAGCGGGCCGAGCGCGGCCATGCAGGTGACCGAGACGGTCGTCCCCGAGGGCTCGGAGCTCGAGGTCGACGTCACCCTCGAGGCCGTTCCCGGGATGGGGGGCGGCGTGCTGGCCACGGGCACGGCGGCGACCCGCTGGCAGGCCCAGTGCCGACGCTGCTCGGCGCCCATCGACGGCCGACTCCAGGTGGCGTTCCAGGAGGAGTTCGTGCCCCGGGCGGTGGAGGGCGAGACCTACCCGATCGTCAACGAGACGGTCGATCTGGAGGTGGTCGCCCGGGAGGCTATCCTTCTCGACCTGCCGCTCGCCCCCCTCTGCCGAGAGGAGTGCGCGGGTCTGTGTCCCACCTGTGGGGCGGACCTGAACGACGGAGCGTGCCCATGCGCTCCGCAGGCGGTCGACCCACGGTGGTCAGCGCTCGGCGCGCTGGCCGTCGAGCAGCAGGAAGGTTGAACGATGGCTGTTCCCAAGAAGAAGAAGTCCAAGGCGCGCACCCGCAACCGGCGGGCCTCCAACTGGCGTCTCGGCGCCCCGGCCCGCAGTGTGTGCCCGAACTGCGCCACGGTGAAGCTGCCCCACGTGGTGTGCGCCACCTGCGGCTTCTACAAGGGCCGCCAGGCCATCTCGGTCTGAGCCCGGCCGCAGCGCCCCTCCACCGCCTCCCTCCCGTGCTCCCCGTCGCCATCGACGCCATGGGGGGCGACCACGCCCCCGCGCAGATCATCGCCGGTGCCCGGCAAGCCCAGGAGGCGGGCATCCCCGTGATCCTGGTCGGCCGCCGCAGCGGCGAGCCGGGGCTGGACCATCTTGGCCCCGAGGCCCTCGCCGGGCTCGACCTCGTCGAGTGCAGCGAGGTCATCGAGATGGACGAGGACCCGGCCAGGGGCGTCCGCACCAAGAAGGACAGCTCCCTCGTCCGGGCGGCGGAGCTCGTGCGCGACGGGCGGGCCAGCGCCTTCCTGTCGGCCGGCAACACCGGGGCCACCATGGCCAGCGCCCTGCTGCGCATGGGGCGGATCAAGGGCGTCCAGCGTCCGGCCATCGCCACGCCCATCCCGGTGCCCGGGGCCGGGCCGACGGTGCTGCTCGACGCCGGCGCCAACGCCGAGTGCACGGCCGCCATGCTCGTGCAGTTCGCCCAGATGGGGTCCGTGTACTCCCGGCAGCGCTACGGCGTGGCCCGGCCGCGGGTCGGGCTGCTGTCGATCGGCGAGGAGGACGGCAAGGGCAACCCCCTGGCCAAGGAGGCCAACGAGCTGCTCCGGGCGGGGGCGGCGGGGCCCGACGTGCACTTCATCGGCAACGTCGAGGGCCGCG
>JBIKWW010000018.1:0-18297 GCA_044356125.1 Acidimicrobiia bacterium | reverse complement strand
CCCCGCCGTGTCGGACCCGGATGCAGCGGACGCCATCGACCTGGCCGGTCTGCTGGCGTTGCACGAGGGCCTCGGGCGTCTGCGCAGTCGCCTCGACGTCGTCGACACCCCGGTTCGGGTCCTGCGCGGTTCCGACGACGACGTGCTCGGGCCCGAGCACGTCGAAGCGCTCCTCGAGCTCATGCCCCGGGCATCGGCCGAGGAGATCGCCGGCGGGCACCTGGCCGCGCTCGACGTCGGCCGCAGGTTCGTGCTCGACGCCGTGCTGGACTCGGCGCGCCTCGGATCGGGGGGACGACATCCCGGGGCCGGGGCCGGGGCCGGGGCCGGGCGCCGCCGCAGGTCTCGGTTCGCAGCTGCGACCGTCGTGCTGGCGCTCGTGGGATCCTCGGGGTGGTTCGCCGTGCGCAGCGCCCAGGGGTTCCTCGAGGACCGTGCCGAGGCAGCGGCTCTGCGCCGACTGGGTACCTGCGAGATCCTCGATCCGGCGGCGGGGACCGTGGCGTGCCAAGGGATCGTCCTGGCGACGATCCGTCTCCCTCCATCGTTCACGGTCTGCCGACGTTGGAGGGAGCAGGGCCGAGACTGCATCGTCGAGGTGCACGAGCGGGCGCGGCCGGCGTTCCTGGATGCCATCGACACGATCGACGCGCAGGGCCTCGGTGAACTCGTTACCGAGTTCTCCACGGTGAACCAGCGGATGTGCCGTGATGCCCGAACCGGCGGATGGCGGGCGGGCTGCGTCAGTCGCCACTCCTACGGGATCGCCGCGGACATCCGACCGTTCGGGGACAACGTCGAGTGGGATGCTCTGGTGGCTGGCGACCCGCGCCTCACGACCATGGTGGGCATCTGGAAGCGGGCGGGATTCCGCTGGGGCGGCGACTTCGGTGACAACCCCGACCCGCAGCACGTGGAGTGGCGGCCCCGCTGACGGCGATTCGTCGAACCCGTGGGGGTCGGCCCCCGGTGACCTGATGGGAGGGAGGTCACCGAGGGCCTAACCACGGCCCGGACGGCGGATCCGGGGTTTCCCGTGGCTGGAATCAATATACCGCTTCCGCGTCGGCGCGCTTCAGGCCCTGTCGGCGATATTTCGTTGCGCGATCACAGACAACTCATCAGGATCGCGCCGGATCCGGCGGGTTCGGGTCGCCAGAGGGTGGCGGGGGCGTCGCGGTGTGGCGGTGGTGCGGCGTCGTCCTGACCGGAGGCCCGGGGGCGCCAGGCGGAAGGTCCGGCGGCGCAGGGAGGAATCGACGAGCGACTCGATGATCGCCAGAGCGCTGAGACGAGAGGGAGCACCGCCCCGGGGACCGTGGTGGACGGTCGAGGGCACTGGTGGGCGGTATAGGAATCGAACCTACGACCTCTTGCGTGTCATGCAAGTGCTCTAACCAACTGAGCTAACCGCCCGCAGATGACCAACCCTAGCAGGAGCCTTCCGGGCCGCCGAGCCGCAGAACGGGGGCGGTGATGGTTCAGGGTTGGGGGTGGTAGGGCTCGTAGGGAGGGTGCAGCAGAGCACGGCGGCGACCGGTGCGGAGGGCGCCGTGCTCGGGCCGGACGAGCCCCTGGGAACCGATCTCGCCGAAGATGTCCGGGCGGTACCCGGGGCCGGGATTCCAGGCCAGGTGCCCGGGGGCGTACTTGAACACGACCGTGCATCGTGGTTCCCGTCCGCGCCAGGGCAGCGTCCCGTGGGTGAGCGCCTCGGAGAACAGCAGCATCGAGCCCGGGGGGAGCGGGACCTCGACGACCGGACCCTCGGCGCGCTCGATGTCGGTGGCGAGGTCGTCGGGAAGGGGCAGGTTCGCCTTGTGGGATCCGGGGATGCAGCAGAAGCCGCCGTCCCCGGGCCCGCTCGGGGCAAGCCCCCACATGACGCCGACGAGTCCGTTCCACATCCTTCCGTCGTGCCACAGGTAGCTCTGGGCGGGATCGTGGGGTGCGCCGCCGCCGTGCAGGCCGAGCCCCGCCGTCCCCGGAGCCATCGTGATCCCGTAGGCGTGGTCGAGCCGGACCGTCGGTCCGCACACCTCCCGCAGCAGAGCGAGCGCGTCGGGGTGGTCGAGCAGTTCGTCGAAGGGGCCGATGGTGTCGAGCAGCCCGTCGAAGCGCTGGGAGGCGAGATCGGCTCCCGGTGGGCGGACGACGAGTGCGTCGGCCGCCTGCCGGAGGACCGTGACGAACGGCGGATCGACGACGCCGTGGCGGACGACGTAGCCGCGCAGGTCGAACAGGTACCGCTCCGTATCGCTGAACCCGCGCCCTTCGGCGGACCCGAGACCCACGGCGCCGTCGGGCGTCAGCGGATCTGGGCCGCCACCTGGGCGAGGTCGGCCTCGACCATGTGCTCGACGAGGCGGGCGAAGCTCATCTCCGGCCTCCAGCCGAGCTCGCGGGCCGCCTTGGACGGATCCCCGACGAGGAGATCGACCTCGGCCGGACGCATGAATCGGGAGTCCTGAACCACGTGGTCACGCCAGTCGAGCCCCGCCGTGTCGAAGGCGAGCTCGACGAACTCGCGGACCTCATGCGTCGATCCGGTGGCGATCACGTAGTCCTCGGGCCGGTCCTGCTGCAGCATGAGGTGCATCGCCTTGACGTAGTCGCCCGCGAAGCCCCAATCCCGGCGGGCGTCGAGATTGCCCAACGCCAGCTTGTCCTGCAGGCCGAACTTGATGCGGGCGACGCTGTGGGTGATCTTGCGCGTCACGAACTCGAGGCCCCGGCGGGGGCTCTCGTGGTTGAAGAGGATCCCCGACGTGGCGTGCATGCCGTAGGACTCCCGGTAGTTCACGGTGATCCAGTGCCCATAGACCTTGGCCACGCCGTAGGGGGATCGTGGGTAGAAGGGCGTGTTCTCCGCTTGGGGCACGGCCTGGACCTTGCCGAACATCTCCGACGAGGACGCCTGGTAGAAGCGGATCTCGGGGTTCACCGCCCGGATGGCGTCGAGCACCCGCGTGACGCCGAGGGCGGTCGTCTCTCCGGTGAAGACGGCCTGGCCCCAGCTCGTCTGCACGAAGGACTGGGCCGCCAGGTTGTAGACCTCGCGGGGCTTGTGCTCGGCGAGGATGGAGATGATGGAGGCTTCGTCGAGGAGGTCGCCCGACACCAGTTCGACGCGGTCCTGGATGTGGGCGATCCGTTCGAAGTTGACGGTCGACGACCGGCGGACCATGCCGATCACCTCGTAGCCCTGCTCGAGCAGGTGCTCGGCGAGGTACGAGCCGTCCTGACCGGTGATACCGGTGATCAATGCGCGAGGTGCCATGTGGCGAGTCTCCCATGGGGCGGTGGTTGGCTGACGGTAGCTTCGGCCGGAACGAGGCCCGGGTTGATGATCGTCTGGCGGCTTCGCCGTCGAATGATCGGCCCATCGGGCGATGGTGGACCCGGAGCGCGCATCCAGCCACCTAGGGTCACCGGATGGCTCCGAACCGGTGGCTGATCGCCGTGGCCGTGGTGCTGCTCGCCACCGGGACCGCCGTCGCCCAGCCGACCCCGACCATCCCCTTGGCACCGCCGTCCTCGGACCCCGTCTCGACGGGTTCGGTCGGCGCTCCGGGGTTCCCGTCACCGACCGTGCCGGGCCCGACCGTGCCGACCTCGACTGTGCCGGGCCCGACCGTGCCGACCTCGACTGTGCCGGGCCCGACCGTGCCGACCTCGACTGTGCCGGGCCCGACCGTGCCGACCTCGACTGTGCCGGGCCCGACCGTGCCGACCTCGACCGTGCCGGGCCCGACCGTGCCGACCTCGACCGTGCCGACCTCGACCGTGCCGGGCCCGACCGTGCCGACCTCGACCGTGCCGACGGTGACGGTCGTACCTGCCCGGGCGGTGCTGCCCGGCGACGGCTGCGCTGCGTTCCGCCCGTCCGAACCCGACGTCCATCCCCGGGCCCTGTTCCCCGGTTGCCGACTCGTCGCCTACTACGGCAACTTCCGCGCCGCCGCGCTCGGGGTCCTCGGACAGGGAACCCGCGACTCCATGCTGCGTCGGCTGCGCGATGAGATCGTCGCCTGGCAGGCGGCCGATCCGGCCAGCGGGACGCTCTGCGGATTCGAACTCATCGTCACCGTGGCCCAGGCCCGCCCCGGGGCCGACGGGTTGTACCGCGCCCGCATGGACGACGCCTTCATCGGCGACGCCCTGTCCCTGGCCCGCCAGGCGAACTGCCTCCTGGTGCTCGACGTCCAGGTCGGCCGGTCCACCGTGGCGGCTGAGCTCCCGCGCCTCGTCCGGTGGCTGCGCGAACCCGACGTGCACCTCGCCCTCGATCCGGAATGGGCGATGGGTCCGGGACAGGTGCCGGGGCGGACGATCGGCTCACTCGACGCCCGGGACGTCAACTTCGCCAGCGCACTCCTGGACTCGATCGTCGTGGACGGTGGCCTGCCCCCGAAGCTCCTGGCCGTGCACCGCTTCACGACCGGGATGCTGACCCGCCCGGAGCTGCTGCGCACCGATCCGGGCGTGCAGCTCGTGATCAACATGGACGGGTTCGGGCCGCCGGCACGCAAACGCAGCTCGTACCGGACGGCCCAGCTCGGGGTGACCGCCCCGCGCATGGGGATCAAGCTCTTCTACCGCAACGACGACCCCCGCATGTCGCCCGCGGACGTCCTGGCGCTCGAGCCCCGCCCGGTCTTCGTCAACTACCAGTAGGCCACCCGTCGACCGCAGCGACGGCGGCGTCCCCGGCGAGGGCGAGCGCGGTCGATTCTGCGCCGATCCGTTGCCATTGCGTCGCCCGCTGTTCACCTGGGCGTGCCGGCGGACCACCGGCACTGGGTACGGTGGCCCCGTGCGCATCATGGTGACCAACGACGACGGCATCGACTCGGTGGGCCTGCACGTGCTCGCCCGGGCCATGGTGCCCTTCGGCCACGTGGTGGTCGTCGCCCCCGACACCGAGTACTCCGGGGCCAGTGCCGCCCTCGGGGCGCTCCACGTCATCCGTCCGGAGGTGCACCGGGTGGATCTCGACGGGGTGCCCGAGGCCTGGTCCGTCACCGGACCGCCCGCGCTGTGCACCATGTTCGCTCGCCTGGGCGTCTTCGGTGGGCCTCCCGATCTCGTGGTCAGCGGCATCAACCCGGGGGCGAACGTCGGCCGGTCCGTCTACCACTCGGGAACGGTCGGGGCCGCCATCACCGCCCGCAACGGTGGGATCAGCGGCGTGGCCGTGAGCCAGGACGTCGCCGACCACGGATGGGAGGGGCAGGGCTACGACGCGATGCTCGCCCTGCAGCAGTGGGACTCCGCCGCCGAGGTGGCCCAGCACGTCGTCCGTGCACTGATCGATTCCCCGCCCGAGCGGCCCGTGGTGCTCAATGTGAACGTGCCCAACCGTCCGGTCCCGGAGATGCTGGGCTGGCGCTGGACCCGCGTGGGCACGCTGCCGCCGCGCACGCTCGACTCGGCGGTGCTCGAGCCCAAGCCCGGTCACGACGGCGCCTACCGTGTGGCGATGACCTACGGCGGCCTCAACCCGCTCCCGGAGACCGACGACGGCGGTGCCGTCATGGCCGGCTGGGTGTCGGTCACCTCGCTCGGTCGTCTCGTGGCCCAGGACGAGATCCCCTCGGTCGGGGGCGCGCTCGACCGGGTCTTCTCGTCCGGCGCCGTTCCCCTCAGCCGCTGACCGGTGCGGCCAGGTTGCGCAGCTGACGCAGCGCGACGGTCAGCGTCGACAGGTCGAACTCGCCGTTGGCGGCGATCTCGGCGAGCACCGAGGTCGTCCGTCGCACTCCTGCTGCCTGGTCACCGAGCCAGCGCGTGACGAGCGCAACCGCTGCGTCACGCACCTCCGCCGGGTCCGTCGCGCTCGTCGGGCTGGGGGCACCCGTGCCCGGGGCGGGACCGGGGGCCGCCACCGGCGCGTCGGCACGCAGGACCCGCTCGGCGAGAGCGCGCAACTCACCCAGCAGGTCGTCGCGCAGCGCCGCCCGCGCCTGTGTCTGCCACCGGTTGTTGCGGGGCAGCGTGCCGATGCGGTCCCACACCCAGCGCAGCTCCAGGCGTTCGAACAGCGCCCACGTGACGGCTCCGGCGAGCAGTACCGGCGTCCCCGTGGCGGTGGCGACCTCCACCGTGTCGAACGCCGTGTGCAGGTACGGCCACGCTGCCGCCCGGGCGGCCAGGTCGGGCGGCACGCCGAGCGCCGTTCGACGCGCTGCGGCAGCGGCGAGGACGGCGGAGAACGAGCCGGTGGTGAGCTCGGAGAAGCAGCCCGAGAGCTGGGCCAGGCCCGGTCCATAGGTCTGCGCAGCGGCGTTCAGATCGATGGGATGGCGACGGTGGCGCAGGAGCCACAGCGACGACCGTTCGACGAGGCGCCGCAGCGCCAGGAACAGCTCGATCTGGTCGTCGACGCCGACCGCCACCCCGAGGGCGTCGATGCGTGCCCAGCGGTCCTCCATGCCGAGCAGGGACGAGGCGGCCAGATGGGCGCGCATGATCTCGGCGGCGGGTGCCGACGTCTCCTCGTACATGCGGTGCTCGTAGCTGAGCCCGGCGTGGTTGACCGTGGTGTTCACGAGGACCGTGGTGACGATCTCTCGGCGGAGCGGATGGCGCCCGATCGCATCGGAGAATCGGTCCCGGAGGGCGACCGGGAAGTAGCGCTGCAGCACGTCGGCCACGTGGGGATCGTCGGGGAGATCCGACTCGAGGACCGCCGTGGCGGTGGTGTCCTTGGTGTAGGCGAGCAGCACGGCGAACTCGGGCACGGTGAGCCCGCGACCGGCGGCATGGCGCTCGGCGAGCTGCTGCTCGTCGGGCAGGAACTCCACGGCGCGGTCGACCTGGCCGGCCAGCTCCATCGATCGGATCTGGCGGGCGTGCACGTCGGCCATGGCGCTCGCCTGAGTGCGGGCGACGGCCAGGGCGAGGTTCTGGGCGTGGTTGTCGGCGAGCACGAGGCCGGCCACCTCGTCGGTCATCGCCTCGAGCAGCCCGTTGCGCTGCTTGACGGTGAGGTCCCCGGCGGTGACGACGGCGTCGAGGAGGATCTTGATGTTCACTTCGTGGTCGGAGCAGTCGACCCCGGCGGAGTTGTCGATGGCGTCGGTGTTCACGAGCCCGCCGCCCAGGGCGTACTCGATGCGGCCCCGCTGGGTGAAGCCCAGGTTGCCGCCCTCGGCGACGACCCGGCAGCGCAGGTCGCGCCCGTCGACGCGCACGGCGTCGTTGGATCGGTCGCCCACGTCGGCGTGCCGTTCGGCGGAGGCCTTGACGTACGTGCCGATGCCGCCGTTCCAGAGCAGGTCGACGGGAGCCCGGAGCACGGCGCTGATGAGCGCGTCGGGACTGAGCCCGTCGATGTCGGCCGTGAGGCCGAGCACCGCGGCCGCCTCGGGGCTCACCGGGATGTGCTTGGCGGTCCGGGGCCAGACCCCGCCACCGCGGGAGATGAGGGTGGCGTCGTAGTCGGCCCAGCTCGACGACGCCAGGCCGAACAGGCGACGGCGTTCGCCGATGGCATCGGGCGGGGGAGCCGGGTCGATGAACACATGGCGATGGTCGAAAGCGGCGACGAGGCGCAGCGAAGCGCTCAGCAGCATCCCGTTTCCGAACACGTCACCGGACATGTCACCGATGCCCACGGCCGTGAACGGGTCCCGGTCGGGGTCGATGCCGATCAGGCGGAAGTGGCGACGGACGCTCTCCCAGGCGCCACGGGCGGTGATGCCCATGTCCTTGTGGTCGTATCCGGCGCTGCCCCCGGACGCGAAGGCGTCGCCGAGCCAGAACCCGTACCGGGCCGAGATCGCGTTGGCCGTGTCGGAGAACGTCGCCGTGCCCTTGTCGGCGGCGACGACCAGATAGGTGTCGTCACCGTCGTGGCGGACGACGCCGGCGGGCGCCGCGGGACGGCCGCCCACCAGGTTGTCGGTGACGTCGAGCAATGCGGCGATGTAGCTGGAGTAAGCGGCGGTCACCGCGGTCCGGCGGTCGGCTGCTTCGGATGGGAGCGAACGCACCACGAAGCCGCCCTTGGCTCCGACCGGCACGATCACCGCGTTCTTCACCATCTGCGCCTTCATCAGCCCGAGGACCTCGGTGCGGAAGTCCTCCATGCGGTCCGACCAGCGGATGCCGCCACGGGCGATCGCACCACCACGGAGATGGATGCCCTCCACGAGCGGGCCGAACACCCAGATCTCGTGATCGGGCCGGGGGAGTGGCAGGTTGGGTACGAGCGCCGGGTCGAGCTTGAGCGCGAGGGCGTCCGAGCACGGCGCTTCCGGAGCGGCTGCCTTTCGGTAGGCGTTCGTGCGGACGGTCGCCGTGACGGCGCCCAGCAGCGCCCTGAGGATGCGGTCGTCATCGAGGCTGGCGACACGGTCGAGCGACGCCGAGACCGCCGTGGTGAGCTCGGCGACCGCCTCGTCGCGCTCGCGGATCGCGGCCCCCGTGGAGGGGTCGAAGCGGACGGCGAACAGCCTGAGCAGCTGCGCGCAGAGCGTCGCGTGCCGCACGACGGTCTGCTCGACGTAGGAGAGCGAGAAGGGCAGGGCGGTCTGGCGCAGGTAGTGAACGTAGGCCCGCAGCACACCGATCTCGCGGGCCCGTAGCCCGGCCCGGACCACGAGCTGGTTGAGCGCGTCGTTGTCGGCTGCACCGCGCAGGAGCTCCACGAGGAGCTGCTCGAGCTCGAGGCGCACGGCGGCATCGGTCAAGGGGTCGGCGGTGGCGGTCTGCGGCCCGGCGGGGTGCTCCGGACCCGGCCCGAAGGCGAGACCGATGTCGTGGATCCACACGGGGCCGTCGGGCAGCGTCAGAACGTGGGGCTGCTCGTCGACGACCCGGGCCCCGAGATGCTCGAGGATCGGCACCAGCACGGACAGCGCAACGCTGCCCAGCCGGGTCATCACCGTGCAGCGCCACTCGTCGGGGGCGCTCGCCGCGCTGCGCCGGAGTCGTGCGGACACGGGGCGGGCGGCGTTCAGCTCCCGGGCCAGCAGCAGGTCGTCGACGGCGACGTCGGGTGTGACGCTCTGACGGTAGGAGTCGGGAAAGGCCGTCTCCGCCAGTTGGCTCAGCTCCGCGGCCTCGGCTGTGCCGGTCCGGGCCACGAGCTCGTCCTCGACGTCGTCGATCCACCAACGGGTGAGCCGGGCGACGCGCGCCTCCACGAGCTCGTCGTCGACGTCGGAGGGAGCATCGGGGCGCAGCTGAACCAGTGCATGGACCCGCGCCAGGATCCGCCCCGTCACGCGGGTGTCGTGCTGCTCGTCCACGCCACCGTACGCGATCATCAGCGCGCTGATGATCCGTTCGACGGCTGCCGTCGAGAAGCGGTCCCTCGGTACGTACACCAGGCAGCTCACGAACGAGCCCGACGGGTCTCGGCGGGTGAAGAGCTTGACCTGCTTGCGCTCCTGGAGCTTGGTGATGCCCACCACGATGCGCTGCAGCTCGTCCTGGGGGATGGCGAAGAGCTCGTCACGGGGGAAGACCTCGAGCGTGTCGAGCAGCTCCCGGCCGGCGTGGGAGTCCGGCGTCAGGCCGGAGGCCTCGATGACGGCCCGGGCACGGCCGGCGAGGAAGGGGACGTCGAAGACGCTGCAGCGCCAGACGCGGTCGGCGAACAGGCCGACGAAGCGGAGCGTCAGGGGTGGGCCACCCGGTGCCGGGACGTCCACGGTCACGTGCTCGAGGTAGGCGGCGCGCATGACCGTCGCCCGGGTCCGGTCCTTGCGCAGCACCACGCGTGGGCCGGAGCCCGCCGGGACGCTCGGCGTCACGCCCCTCGTTCGCCACGTTCCCAGATCCGCGGCACCCGTCATCGCCGAACCGACGAACCAGAAGCCCCCGTCCGCCATCCACTCCAGCAGGCCGGCATCCTCCTCCTCGCCTACGGCGCGGAGTTGCTCGACCGCGTTCATGACCCGCTGCCGCATGGCCTCGGCGTCGCTCTGGATGGCGACCAGATCGTCGATCGAGTCGGCCAGCTCGATGCGGAGGCGGTCGAGGAGCGTCGGGGGCCGGTGCGCCACCTGGGCGTGGACCCAGGCCTCGGGCCGCCCACCGTCGCCGAAGCCGATCAGCCGGCCGTGCACGTCGCGTCGGACGAACTCGACGGGGTGCACCAGCAGGTCGGACCCCAGGTCGTGGCGGGCCAGCACGATCCCCACGGAGTCGACGAGGAACGGCCGGTCGTCGGTCACCAGCTCGATCACGCTGGAGCCCGTCCGCCAGCCATCGGCCCGGGCCGTCGGGTCGAAGACGCGCAGCAGGTGGTCGCCGCTCGGCCGCTGGGCCCCGAACGCCAGGTGGCCGAGCGCGGCACCGGCGAGATCGCGCTCGCTGCGGCCGGCCAGGTCCTCGGGATCGACCCGGGCGTACCAGCGCCGGACGAACCCGGCCACATCGGGACCGGACAGGCCCAGGGCCCGGCCGGCGTCGGCAGGCAGCACGCCGACCACCCGTTCGATCAACTCGGCGTGTGCGTCGATCCCCATGACGGTCCCTTCCGCGCGGTGGTCTTCCCGCCCACGGCCCTGGGAGAGTCTCGCGTCGGTCGTCCGCGGGCGGGTGCACGCAGCCTGGCCGAATGCCGACCTGGGAACGATGATCTGGGTGCGGGGCGATCCGGGGTGGCAGGCTGGTCCCGTGCGATTCGACATCGGGCACGAACCCGTCACGGACGCCGATGCGGTCATCCGGGCCGGCCTGGAGGACGGTCCCCTGCCCGCCGTGCTGGCGTCGGTGGCGCATCTCACCGGCGACCTGTCGATCCTGCGGGACGAGTACCGCCCGGATCTGTCCCGCGTCCTGGAGCCCAATCTCGGGATGCCCGACGAGCTCCTGAGCGAGGCCCGGGACCGGGCGGCGGCGGCGCTGGCCCACTACCGCGACGCCGGGTCGGTCCCGGCCCGGCTCACCGAGGCCGAGATCACCCGGATCGTCGACTTCGTCGCCGGCGGCCGCGCCGATCCCCGCATGGTCCCGCTCTTCCGCGAGGAGCTCTCCCTCGACGGCGAGGACCGCCGGGCGCCGTCGTGGAACGTCTCCGAGGTGGCCCCGGGGCGCCGGTTCGTCGTCGGGATCGTGGGCGCCGGGATGTCGGGCATCGTGGCCGCCCATCGCCTCCGTCAGGCCGGGGTCGAGGTCGTCGTGCTCGACAAGAACGCCGACGTCGGTGGCACCTGGTTCGAAAACGAGTACCCCGGGTGCCGCGTCGACATCCAGACCCACTTCTACAGCTACTCGTTCGCCCAGAGCGAGGACTGGCCGCAGTACTACTCCCGCCAGTCCGTGCTGCGGGGGTACTTCGCCGCCGTCGTGGACCACTTCGGGCTGCGCGACTGCATCCGCTGCTCGACCGAGGTCACCGCGGCACGTTGGGACGACGACGCGCAGCACTGGATCGTGTCGTGGCGCGACGCCGACGGCGACACCGGTCAACTGGCCGTCCATGCACTGGTGAGTGCGACGGGGCAGCTCAACCGCCCGCTGATGCCCGACATCGGGGGGATCGACGACTTCGCCGGACCGTCGTTCCACTCGGCCCGCTGGGACCACTCGGTACCCCTGGACGGCCGACGGGTCGCCGTGATCGGAACGGGGGCCAGCGCCGTGCAGTTCATCCCCCACGTGGCCCGGCAGGCGTCCCACACCACGGTGTTCCAGCGGACCCCGCCCTGGGTGCTCCCGGTCGAGATCTACCAGTCCGACATCCCCGCCAGTCTCCGTTGGCTGGCCCGGCACGTCCCCCAGTACCCCCGCTGGGACCGCCTCTGGATCGTGGTGCGGACCCAGGAGGGCCTGCTGCCCTACACCGAGGTGGATCCGCAGTGGGCCGGGGACGGCAGCTCCGTCGGGCCCGCCAACGACCTGATGCGCCAGATGATGACGATGTTCCTCGAGGCGGCCGTGCCCGACCCCGAACTGCGCGACCGGGTGACGCCCCGGTACCCGCCCTTCGCCAAGCGGATGGCCATCGACGACGGCACCTACGTCGCCGCCCTCCAGCGGCCGGACGTCTTGCTCGTCACCGACCCGATCGACCGCATCACGGCCAATGGCGTCCTCACCACGGATGGAGTCGAGCACGGGGCCGACGTGATCATCTACGGCACCGGTTTCCAGGCATCGAACTTCCTGACCCCGATGCGCGTCACCGGCCGGGGCGGCGTCGATCTCCACGAGCGCTGGGGCGGTGACGCACGTGCCCACCTCGGCCTGACGGTGCCCGGCTTCCCGAACCTCTTCCTGATGTACGGACCCAACACGAACATCGTGGTGAACGGGAGCATCATCTACTTCTCGGAGTGCGAGACCCACTACATCGTCGAGTCCGTAAGGCTGCTGCTCGGGCATGAACTGGCCGCCATGGACTGCAGGCCGGAGGCCCACGACGCCTCCAACGAGCTCGTCGACGCCGCCAACCGGAAGCGGGCGTGGGGGGCCTCGGGCGTGAGCGCCTGGTACAAGAACGCGTTCGGCCGGGTCTCCCAGAACTGGCCGTTCAACCTCCTCACCTACTGGGAGCGGACCCGCGCTCCCGAGCCGTCCGACTACCACCTCACCCCGCTGAACGAGCCGATCGGAGCCCGGAGATGACGCAACAGAACGACCAGCGCACGGACCGGATCGTCATCCGTGGCGGCACCGTCGTCGATGGGACCGGGGCCCCCCGGTTCCGCGCCGATGTCGCCATCGCCGGCGGACGCATCGTCGAGATGGGGGCCGACCTCGCGGTCGGCGCCGGTGACCGGGTCCTGGAGGCCGACGGGTGCGTGGTGGCCCCCGGCTTCGTCGACCTGCACACCCACTACGACGCCCAGGTGTTCTGGGATCCGGCACTCACCCCCTCGTGCTTCCACGGGGTCACGACGGTCGTGGCCGGCAACTGCGGCTTCACCATCGCCCCGACCCGCCCGGCCGATCGCGGTCTCATCGCCCGCACCCTCGAGAAGGTCGAGGACATGGACGTCGCCGCGCTCGAGGCCGGGATCCCGTGGGACTTCGAGACCTTCCCGGAGTACCTGCGCTCGGTCGAGCGACGGGGCACGCTGCTCAACTGGTCGGCCTACATCGGCCACACCGCCGTGCGCATCTACGTGATGGGCCCCGACGCCTCCCGGCGGGCGGCGACCGAGGAGGAGACGGCCCGCATGGCGGACCTCGTGCGCGAGGCCATGGACGCCGGCGCGGCCGGCTTCGCCACCAGCTTCGCGGTGACCCATCTCGGGGCCGACGGCCGACCCATCCCGAGCCGGGTGGCCGAGCGTCCCGAGATCGAGGCGCTGTTCACCGCCGTGGCCGACTCCGGCCGCGGGGTGGTCGGCGTCAACGGCGGCGCCAACCTGCCCTTCGCCGACTGCTACGAGCTGCAGCCGCGCATCGGGGTGCCGTTCTCGTACACGGCCGTGCTGACCGCCCCCACCGGCGCCCATGAACGGGCCATGGAGATCCACCGGGCGGGCCGGGCCAAGGGCGCCGATGTGTGGCCGCAGGTCTCGTGCCGACCGCTGTCGTTCTCGATGACGATGGTCGAGCCGTTCACGCTCAACACCAACCCGGTGTTCGCCGAGCTGATGCCGCGAACGACCGAGGAGCGACGTTCGGCGTTCGCCGACCCGGCGTGGCGTCAGCGCGTCCGCGACGCCTGGGGGGCCAAGCAGGGCATCCCGCCCCGGTGGGAGACCTACGAGATCATGGAGAGCGACGCCCACCCCGATCTCGTCGGCCAGCGGCTCACGGCGATCGCCGAGCGTGTCGGGGCCGATCCCTTCGACGTACTGCTCGATCTCGCCGTGGGCGAGCCCGACCTGCGCCGGATCCGGGTCAAGGCGGTCCTCGCCAACGACGATCCCGACGGCATCGCCATGCTGCTGCAGGAGCCGAACTGCACCCTGGGCCTGTCCGACGCCGGAGCCCACGTGGGCCAGCTGTGCGACGCTCCGCTGCCGACCGACCTGCTCGGCAACTGGGTCCGCGGCCGCGGGGTGCTCAGCCTGGAGGAGGCGGTGCGCAAACTCACCAGCGAACCCGCCCGCCTGTTCGGCTTCGAGGGTCGGGGCGTGCTCGCCGTGGGGGCCTGGGCCGACGTCGTGGTGTTCGATCCCGACACCGTGTCGCCCGGGCCGCTGCGCCGGGTCCGGGACTTCCCGGCGGGCGCCGAGCGGCTGACCGCCGACGCCCCGACCGGCATGCGTCACGTGCTCGTGAACGGCACGCCCATCCAGGTGGAGGGGGAGTCCCTCATCGCCACCATGGACGAGCGGCCGGGAATGATGGTGCGTCCGGGCTGAGCGTGCATCCGGGCCGGGCGTGCAGCCCGGCTGGGCGCGGGTCCGGGCTGAGCATGCAGCCCGGCTGGGCACGGGTGCGTCGTCGGCTCAGGCGGTGCTGCCGCCGTCGACGGTGAGGACCGTCCCGGTCACGAACGACGCTGCGTCGGAGCACAGGAACAGCGCAGGCCCCACGATCTCGCCCGGATCGGCGACCCGTCCCAGCGGTGTGCCGGCGGCGATGCGGCCGAGCGTGCTCTCGTCGAAGGCCTTCTCGACCATGTCGGTGCGGAAGGTACCCGGGGAGATGGCGTTGACCCGGATGCGCTCGGCGGCGAGGTCTCGAGCCAGGGTGGCGGTCGCCTGGGCCAGACCCGCCTTCACCGGCGGGTAGAGGTACCGGCCCGGGCTCGACGCGAACGCCGCGATGCTCACGATGTTGAGCACGCTGCCGTGCCCACCTGCGGCGAGGTGCGGACGGGCTGCCTGGACCAGCAGCAGCGGGGCGAGGAGGTTCGTGGTGAACGCCCCCACGAACGTCTCGGGGTCCAGTCTGGCCAGGTTCCGGTCGAGCACCGTCGCAGCGTTGTTCACCACGATGTCGACTCCGCCGAAACGTTCCACGGTCGCCACGACGAGCGGTTCGATGTCGGCGGGCTCTCCCATGCGGACCGACTGGGCCAGGGTCCGCCCCGGCCCGACGGCAGCGTCGATCTCCTCGGCCGTGCGCTGGCAGGCGTCGAGCTTGCGGCTGGCCACGACGACGTTGGCGCCCGCCTTGGCCAGGCCGAGGGCCATGGCCCGGCCCAGGCCGCGGGAGCCTCCCGTGACGATCGCGGTCCGACCGGACAGGTCGAAGAGGGCGGCCAGATCGGTGTGCATCCGGGGACGCTCCTTGGCGCTCAGGCGCTCCAGCCGTCCCAGTGGATGACCGAGTCCGGGGCGGGGCGGGCGGCCGGCTTGAAGTCGGTGCCGACCGTGTAGGCGAGCGGCGTCAGGCAGACCTGTTGGACGCTGTCGAAGGGGATGCCCAGGATCTGGGCCACGGCCTGCTCCTGCATGAGATGCACGGTCGTCCACGCCGTGCCCAGACCCCGGGCCCGGGCGGCCAGCATGAAGCTCCACATTGCCGGGAGGATGTTGCCCATCATGGAGGCGGCCATCATCCCGTTGCCGCCATCGGTACGGCCGAGCATGCAGCCGATGACCAGAGCCGGGGCGTCACCCATGTGCTGGCCGAGGTAGTCGGCCGAATCGGCGGAGCGCTGCTGCTGGGCGTTGTCGGACTCGTTGCCCTTGTCGATCGTGCGGATGTAGATGCCGTCGAGGCCCGAGTAGATGCCGTAGCACTGCCGGTAGACCTCTCCGATGGCGGCGCGCTTGGCGGGGTCCTTCACCACGACGAAGCGCATCGTCATGTTGTTGGAGCCCGAGGGCGACTGCATGGCGACGCCGACGCACTGACGGATCAGCTCGTCGGGGACGTCCCGGGTGAGGTCGAGCCGCTTGCGGACGGCGCGGGTGGTGGAGAGGAGCTGGTCCGGGTCGAGGTCGAGCAGCGACATGCCCGCCATCATCGGCGCGCCGGTGCCTCCGGGCCCAACCCGGAGCGATCAGGCGGCCTGGAGGGCCGCTTCGATGCGATCGACGCCCGTCGCCAGCGCCTCGGCCTCGGCCTCGCTCAGCACGGCGAACGCCGGATGCACGATGCGGTCGGTGATCGCCTCGGCCTGCTCCAGGAGGGCGCGGTCGGCGTCGGTCGAGGGGATCGGGTCCTCGCCCCATCCGAAGGCCTTCAGCATGTCGGGCCGCTTGATGGCGTGGGCCAGGCGGGGGGAGAGGCCGGTGGCGACGACGGCGACGATGTGGGCCGAACCCCGCAGCTCGCGCAGGATGGCGACGAGCTGCATCGCCCGGCCGGGCAGATCATCGGCCAGCGGCTCGGCGGCCAGCCCGGCGAACAGCGACAGGGCGGCGGGGTCGGCGGCCCGCACGACCCGCTCGGCGGCCTGGCAGAACGCGTCGAGCCCTTCGACGGCGGCCAGCTTGGCCCGGCCCAGGTCGGCGCAGCACTCGTGGTAGCGGCGGCCCGCCTCGCGGGGGGCCAGCTTCTCCCGGCCCGAGGACCACATCTTGGCGATGAGGTCCGGATTCCACCATCCGAACGCGCTGGCGACGACGGCAGGTTCCACGTCACCGAGGACCCCGCCCCGTCCGAGGATGTAGAAGCGGAAGCCGTCGAGCCCGACGGACTTCCCGACGGCGACGGTCTCGGGGGTGAAGTAGAAGGCGCTGCCGAGCGCCCCGATCCGGGGGCTGACACGGGCGATGAGGGCGGCGGTGTCCATGCGCTGATCCTGGCCAGATGCAGCGGTGGGAACCAATCCGGATGGGTCGGGCGGCCCGGGCACGACCAGGCGATCTCCGCGATCATGGGTGAATCCGGGTTCGCTGCCCGACGACCTCGGCATCGGACCCGGCCACTCCGGGCCGGTCACACCGGACCGGTCACGCCGGGCCGGTCACTCCGGGCCCACCACGTGAGGAGGCAGCGATGCAGGAAGGTCCCGACTCGACGACGATCCACCCCGGCGCAGGGGGACACCACGACCCATCCGGAGCCTCCGGGATCCACGTCGTGGTGGATCTCACCGCCGATCAGGGACCCGCGCGAGCAGGAACGGACACGGCACCGGTGGCGACGGTGGCGACGGTGGCGGGGATCCTCGGGCCCCTGTTCGAACGGATCCTCAAGGGCCGCACCCTCAGCGTTCCGGTCCGATTCTGGGACGGTTCGGTGCTGGGTGGCCGGGACGGATCGGACGCCACGATCGTGGTCCGCTCACCGCGGGCGCTGCAGTACCTGCTGTACGCGCCGGGCGAGCTCGGGCTGGGCCGGGCGTTCGTCTCCGGCGAGCTCGACATCGAGGGCGACATCTACGCCGCGCTCGACGTGCGGGCCTCGGTGGCCGACGCTCGCCAGCCCGTCGACTTCGGCTTCGACGCCACCACGATCGGCCTGGCCTGGCAGGCCGCCCGGCGGCTCGGGATCATCGCCCGTCCGCCCCGTCCACCCGCCGAGGAGGCCCGGTTCGGTTCGGTCCGCGGCCGCCTGGCCATGGGCCGCGACCTGCTCCGGCCCCACACGAAGGCCCGGGACCGGGCTGCCATCTCGCACCACTACGACGTGGGGAACCGCTTCTACCGGACCATCCTGGGGCCGACGCTGACCTACTCGTGCGCGTTCTTCGCCGAGCCCGACTTCACCCTCAAGGAGGCCCAGAACGCCAAGTACGAGCTCGTCTGCCGCAAGCTCGGGCTGCGGCCCGGGATGCGCCTGCTCGACATCGGCTGCGGTTGGGGCGGCATGGTGCTGCATGCCGGGCGCCACCATGGTGTGAGCGCCGTCGGGATCAGCCTGTCCAGCGAGCAGGTCGAGCTGGCCCGGCAGCGGGTGGCCGAGGCCGGTCTGTCCGACCGCATCGAGATCCGCCTCCAGGACTACCGCGACCTCGACGACGGGCCCTTCGACGCGATCAGCTCCATCGGGATGTTCGAGCACGTGGGTGCGGCCCGCCAACGCGCCTACTTCGAGCGCATCAAGGCCCTCCTCGTGGTCGGTGGCCGGGTTCTGAACCACGCGATCTCGAGCCCGGACACCTTCGGTGAACCGGTCTCGCCCCGCAGCTTCATCGGCCGGTACGTGTTCCCCGACGGACAGCTCCACGAGGTCGGCCGTACCGTGACCCAGATGCAGGACCTGCACCTCGAGGTTCGCGACGTCGAGTCGCTCCGTGAGCACTACGGACGGACGCTGCGGTGCTGGGTGGACAACCTCGATCGCAACTGGGATGCGATGGTGGCCGAGGTCGGGGCCGGGCGGGCCCGGGTGTGGCGGTTGTACATGGCCGCCTGTGCCCTGCACTTCGAGGCGGGACGCACGAACATCCACCAGGTGCTGGCGGTCAGGACCGATCCCGGGAACGGGGCCAGTGGGATGCCACCGAACCGGTCCTGGCTGGATCACCGCGCCTGGCTC
>JBIKWW010000259.1:0-5522 GCA_044356125.1 Acidimicrobiia bacterium | reverse complement strand
CAGGTGAGCCCTTCGTGGAGCGCGGTGCCGGGGATGTCCTCGACTCCCTCCATGAGCTGGATCAGCCGCTCGCGGTTGTGCTCGGCCACGGGAGCGAAGCCGACGCCGCAGTTGCCCATCACCACGGTGGTGACCCCGTGCCAGCTCGACGGGGCGAGCCGGGTGTCCCAGGTCGCCTGCCCGTCGTAGTGGGTGTGGATGTCGACGAACCCAGGGGTGAGCAGCAGGCCGTCGGCGTCGATCTCCCGGGCGCCTCGGCCCTCGACGCGGCCCACCTCGCGGACGATCCCGCCGTCCACCGCCACATCGGCGGTCCGCAGGGGCTCTCCCGTTCCGTCGGCGATCGATGCGCCCCGGATGACGAGCTCGTGGGTGGACATGGGCGCCTCCGACCGGTGCGAACGTTGCCGCAGGGTATCCACCGGGACGCCCTGCTGACGAGTCGGACGGACGATCCCCCCGTTCATGGGTAGCCCGGCAGGTGCGCGTAACCTGCCCGGCCATGGCATCGAACGCTTCATCGGACCTCGTCGAGGAGCTGCGCGCGTGGCTCGACGCGAACTGGGACCCGGACCTCACGGTGGCCGCGTGGTGGGAACGCCTCGGGCTCTCGGGCTGGGCGGCTCCGACGCTGCCCGTCAACGCCTACGGCAAGGGGCTCACCCGCAACGACGCCGTGCTGGTGGGCAACACCATCGCCGACTTCGGGGCGCTCGGCGCCCCCACCGGCCTGGGGATGATGCTGGCCGCACCGACGATCGCCATGTACGGCACGGCCGACCAGGTGGAGCGCTACGTGCGGCCCATCGTCACCGGGCAGCAGGCGTGGTGCCAGCTGTTCTCCGAGCCCGGGGCCGGATCCGATCTCGCCGGACTCAACGCCAAGGCGGTCAAGGACGGTGACGAGTGGGTGGTCAACGGCCAGAAGGTGTGGACGTCGGGCGGCCACGTCGCCGACATGGGCATGCTGATCGCCCGTACCGACCCCGATGCCCCCAAGCACCAGGGCATCACCTACTTCGCCTGTGAGATGGGCCAGCCCGGCGTCGACGTCCGCCCCCTCCGGGAGATGACGGGCCGGGCCCTGTTCAACGAGGTCTTCCTCACCGACGCCCGGGTCCGCGACGACTCCATGATCGGTGGCCTCAACAAGGGCTGGACCGTGGCCAACACCACGCTCATGTTCGAGCGCGCCAACCTGAGCTCCGGCGGCGGCCACGGTGGCTCGACGGCGCTGGCCGGGTCCATTCCCGGCGACCTCCCCAAGCGTGCCGGTGACTTCATCGGAACCCGCCGGGGCTCCGGGGGCGGCGGCATGGGCGGTGGGCCGAAGCTCTTCATCGACCTCGCCAAGCGGACGGGTGCCGTGAAGGACCCGCACATCCGTCAGGACCTCATGCGTCTTTACACGATCACCGAGATCGGCCGCTTCAACAACCTGCGGGTGAAAGCCGAGAAGACCATGGGCCGCGATCTCCCGGCGATGCCCAACATCGGCAAGCTCTCGATGAGCGACCAGGTCCGCCTGCAGCGTGATCTCGGCCTGCGCATCGCCGGCGCCGGCGGCATGCTGCACACCTACGACGGGACCGGACGCGAGGCGGTCGCCGCCTTCGATCCGGTGCTCGGCATGGTCACCGAGATGGCGCTCTTCGCCCAGGCCCCGCCCATCTACGGCGGCACCGACCAGGTTCAGAAGAACATCCTGGGCGAGCGGGTCCTCGGGCTCCCCAAGGACGTCGGCATCGACGCCAAGACGCCGTTCTCCCAGTTGCCCAAGAACGGCTGACCCGGCGGCTGACGCGGACGGCTCCGCCGTCAGGTCGGGTCGGACGGCTCCGCCGTCAGGTCGGGTCGGACGGCTCCGCCGTCAGGTCGGGTCGGGTCGGGCCACGGTGATGTACAGCGACTTCGCCGTCGCCACGCGTCGGTCGCCGACGTGGGCGTCGGCGTCGATGTACAGCTTGCGGCCCTGCCGCCCGGCCGGCCACGCCCGGAACAGGATCGGTTCGCCGATCGGGATCCCGGCCTCGTAGCGGATCGTCAGCTCGCCGGTGTAGGCGGTCGTGCGGGTGAGCGGCAGCACGAAACCGGTGAGGTCGTCGAACACGGCGGCCACGACCCCGCCGTGGCTGCGCTCGGGTGCTCCCTCGTGGGCGGGCCCGAGCACGACGGTCGCCGCCACACCGTCCGCCGTGCGCACGACCTCGATGTCGACCGCCAACGGACTCGCCACCCCGCTGAAGGGGCGATCGGGGTAGCTCAGCATCGCCGTGCCCGGAGCGACCTCGGGCATGTCGTCATAGCCCCAGCTGGTCCGGCGCCGGCTGCGGACCTCCCCGGGCTCCAGCGCAGCGGCGGCCTCCTCGAGGACGTGGGCGACTCGGTGCAGGGCCGCCGCCGGGGCATGGCGGCCGATCAGGGCGTGCCCGAGGCGCCGGACGGCCCGGCCCGCCCGGGCCCGGGCTTCGACGATGTCGTCGGGCTCGCCGGTGGTCTCGGGGTTCACGCCGAGAGGTGCTCGCCGAGGAACGCCAGGGTGCGGTTCCAGGCCAGCTCCGCCGCCTCGGCCTGGTACATCGAGGGCGCGTCCCAGTTGGAGAAGGCGTGGCCGGCGGCGTAGCGGTGGAAGATCGTCCCCGGGTGCGAGGCCATGACCCGCTCGACCTCGTCGATGCGGTCCGGCGGGATGAACGGGTCGTCCTGGCCGTAGTGGAACATGGTCGGACAGGTGATCTGCGGCGCCAGGTCGAGCATGGAGTTGATGGCCGAGCCGTAGTACGGGACGGCGGCATCGATGCCGCGACCGTCGACGCGGGAGGTGGCGGCGGCGGCGAAGGCCAGGCCCCCGCCCAGGCAGAACCCGGCCGCCCCCACCTTCCCGGTGCACTCCGGCATGGCGAGCAGGTGCCGGTGGGCGGCGTTGATGTCCTCGACGGCCTTGGCCGCATCGAACTTCGACACCAGGGCGAACGCGTCCTGCATGCCGGACTCGTCCTTGCGCTCGAAGCGGCGCTCCAGGCGCCAGAACATGTCGGGAACGAGGACCAGGTAGCCCTCGGCGGCCAGCTTCTCGGCCAGCCCCCGCATGTTGTCGTTGATGCCGAAGATCTCCTGGAACAGCAGGATCCCGGGCCCTCGGCCCGAGCCGGGAACGGCGCAGTAGGCGTCGAAGGTGCCCCCGTCGAGGGAGGCGATCGTTTCGTACCGGGTGGTGACGGGCATGACGGCGACGGTACTCGGGCCGTACAGTCCGGACCTGATGGACTCAGCGATCTCGGTTCGGGGCCTGTGGAAGGTGTACGGGCCGCGCCCGGAGCGCATCGTCGGGTCCCCGGAGGCCGACCTCCCCCGCCGGGACCTCGAGGCCCGCACGGGCAACGTCGTGGCCATGCGCGACATCTCCTTCGACGTCGCCCCCGGCGAGGTCTTCGTCGTGATGGGCCTCTCGGGGAGCGGCAAGAGCACGCTGATCCGCTGCCTCACGCGGCTGATCGAACCCACGGCCGGGACCGTGCGGATCGGCTCGACCGACGTCACCGGGGCGTCGCCGTCCGAGCTGCTCGACCTGCGCCGGACACGGGTGAGCATGGTCTTCCAGCACTTCGGCCTGCTGCCGCACCGCACGCTGGTCGACAACGTCGCGTTCGGCCTGGAGGTCCGCGGCACCGACAGGGCGACCCGCCGGGCGCGGGCCGAGGAGGTGCTCGATCTGGTCGGCCTGGGCGGTCTGGGCGGGGCGCGGCCCGATCAGCTCAGCGGAGGGATGCAGCAGCGCGTCGGGCTGGCCCGGGCCCTGGCCACCGATCCCGACATCCTCCTGTTCGACGAGCCGTTCTCGGCGCTCGACCCGCTGATCCGGCGCGACATGCAGGACGAGGTGATCCGCCTGCGGCGCGACGTCGACAAGACCATGGTCTTCATCACCCACGACCTGAGCGAGGCCCTCCGCCTGGGGCAGCGCATCGCCATCATGCGTGACGGCCGCTTCGTGCAGGTCGGAACCCCCGAGGAGATCGTGACCGACCCGGCCGACGACTACGTGCGGGACTTCACCCGTGACGTGCCCCGCAGCCACGTGGTGCCCGTCGACGCCGTGATGGGCCCGCCCTCCGACGAGCCCGGCCTGGTGTCGGTTCCGACCGGTACCAAGGTGCGCGACGTCGTCGGGCACCTGGCCCGTTCGGACCGTCCCGTCGCCGTCGTCGGCCCCGACGGCCGGCCCGTCGGAACCGTGGACCGCGTCGCCGTGCTGCGGGTCGTGGCGGGCGAGGACCGGGGGTCCGGCGATGGCTGACGCCGCCCCGGTCCCGACGGTCGTCACCATCGGTCGGCCGGTCGCCCTGCGTCGTCGGGTGGTGCCCGTCGCCGTCATCGGCGCGCTGGTCGTCGCCGGAGTGCTCCTCGGCTCCGAGGTGCCGACCTGGCTCGATGCGCACGTCCGTCCGGCCACCGACCGCCTCTACCGCTGGACGGTGCGGTACCGCCAGGACTTCTGGCTCTTCACCGCCGTCACCACGCCGGCCGCCGACGCCCTGCGCTCCGCCCACGATGCCGTGCACTGGGTGCTGCGGGCCCTGCGCTGGCCCGGGGTGCTCACCCTGACGGCACTCGTCGGCTGGCGGACCGGCGGCTGGCGTTCGTCGCTTGCTGCGACCGCGGCGCTGGCCGGTTGCGGTGTGCTCGGTGTGTGGGACGACACGATGATCACGCTGGCGCTGATGGCCGTCGCCGTGGCCGTGTCGCTGCTCATCGGGGTGCCCCTGGGCATCTGGTGCGGACTGAACCCCCGGGTCGACGCCGCCCTGCGGGTGGTGCTCGACGCCGCCCAGGTCATGCCCGCCTACGTGTACCTGCTCCCCATCGTCGTGCTGTTCGGCATCGGGACTCCCGCCGCCGTCGTCGCCACCGTCGTGTTCGCCGTCGCCCCGGCCGTGCGCCTCACCGCCCTGGGGATCCGCAGTGTGCCGGTGGTGTCGACCGAGGTCGGCACGTCCTTCGGGTGCACCCGCGGCCAGTTGCTGCGCAAGGTCCAGCTGCCCATGGCCCGCCGGGCCATCCTGCTGGGCTTCAACCAGGTGATCATGATGGGCTTCGGGGTGGTCGTGATCGCCGCCCTGGTGGGTACGGGCGGCCTGGGTGGCGGGGTGCTCGGCGGCCTGCAGAAGGTCGATGTCGGGCGGGCCTTCGTGCCCGGCCTGGCCCTCGTGCTGGCGGCGATCGCACTCGACCGCATGTCCACCGGGGAGCGCCGGTCCGGGCCGCCCCGCCTGCCCCGTCTGGCGGCCTGGTCCGACGCGGCGAGGCGCCGACCCTGGCCCACCCTGGCCGCGGCGGCCGTCCTCACCGTCGCTGCCGGTGGGCTGGCCAAGGTCGTCGGCTGGGACCGGTTCCCGACGTGGGCGTCGATCGATCTGGCCCGGCCGGTCAACTCGGCGGCCGGGTGGGCCAACCGCAACCTGCGCCGCGACGTGCCGGTGATCGGGGGCCCGGGTCCGATCAGCGACCTGCTGGTGCGCCGA
>JBIKWW010000258.1:0-5535 GCA_044356125.1 Acidimicrobiia bacterium | reverse complement strand
GGGCGGCGGCACGGCGTCGGGTCCGGTGAGCTTCATGCGGGGCGCCGACGCCAGCGCCGGCACCATCAAGTCGGGCGGCAAGACCCGCCGCGCCGCGAAGATGGTCATCCTCAACGTCGACCATCCCGACGTCGAGGACTTCATCTGGTGCAAGGCCCTGGAGGAGCGCAAGGCCCGGGTGCTGCGTGACGCCGGCTTCGACATGGACCTCGACGGCCGCGACGCCTTCTCCATCCAGTACCAGAACGCCAACAACTCGGTGCGGGTGACCGACGAGTTCATGCAGGCCGTGGTCGATGACGCCAACTGGGACCTGCGCGCCGTCACCGACGGTTCGGTCGTGCGCGCCGTCCGCGCCCGTGACCTCATGCGCCAGTTCGCCCAGGCCTCCTGGGAGTGCGCCGATCCGGGGATGCAGTTCGACACCACGATCAACCGCTGGCACACGGCGTCGAACACGGGCCGCATCAACGGCAGCAACCCGTGCAGCGAGTACATGCACATCGACAACTCGGCCTGCAACCTGGCCAGCCTCAACCTCCTGACGTTCCTCGAGGAGGGCGGCTCGTTCGACGTCGAGGGCTACAAGGCGGCCATCGAGTGCGTCTTCACGGCCCAGGAGATCATCGTCGGCCGGGCCGACTACCCCACCGAGCGGATCGGCGAGAACAGCCGGCGCTTCCGCCAGCTCGGCCTCGGCTACGCCAACCTGGGCGCCCTGCTGATGGCGCTCGGCCACGGCTACGACTCCCACGAGGGACGGGCCTGGGCCGCCGCCCTGACCGCGCTCATGACCGGTCACGCCTACGCCACGAGCGCCCGCACGGCGTCGCGCATGGGTCCCTTCGCCGGGTACCTGGAGAACCGGGAGCCGATGAACCGGGTGCTGGCTCAGCACCGGGCGGCGGCGGCCGACATCGACGAGACGGCCGTGCCCCTGGAGCTGCTGTCGGCGGCCCAGGAGTCGTGGGACATCGCCGTCGAGCTGGCCGAGAACTACGGCGTGCGCAACGCCCAGGCCTCGGTGCTGGCCCCCACGGGGACCATCGGTCTGCTCATGGACTGCGACACCACCGGCATCGAGCCCGATCTCGGCCTCGTCAAGATGAAGAAGCTGGTGGGCGGCGGCACGATGTCGATCGTCAACCAGACGATCCCGCGGGCGCTGCGCAAGCTCGGCTACGAGGCGCCGGTCGTCGAGAGGATCCTGGCCTACATCGAGGAGAACAAGAGCCTCATCGGCTGCCCCGACCTGCGGGCCGAGCACCTGCAGGTGTTCGCCTGCTCCATGGGTGACAACGTGATCCACTACCTGGGCCACGTGAAGATGATGGCGGCCGTCCAGCCGTTCATCTCGGGGGCCATCTCCAAGACCGTCAACATGCCCGAGGACGTCTCGGTGGAAGACGTCGAGCAGCTCCACATCGACGCCTGGAAGATGGGCATCAAGGCCATCGCTATCTACCGCGACAACTGCAAGGTGGCCCAGCCCCTGTCGACGGTGAAGAAGGGCGACGACGCCGCCGGCACACCGGTCACGTTCGCTCCCGCCGACGCCTCCGCGGCCGGGCCGACCGCCCGGGAGGCCGAGCTCGAGGCCAAGCTGGCCGAGCTGGAGCGCTCCTTCGCCTCCACGACCACGGTCGTGCGCACGCCGGTGCGCGAGCGCCTGCCCCGCAAGCGCATGTCCAACACGTTCTCGTTCCGGGGGGCCGACGGCGAGGGCTACGGCACCGGCGGCGAGTCCGCCGACGCTCGCCCCGGCGAGGTGTTCATCAAGGTGTCCAAGCAGGGCTCGACCCTGGCCGGCATCATGGACGCCTTCTCGATCGCCGTGAGCCTGGGCCTGCAGCACGGCGTGCCCCTGGCCACCTTCGTGCGCAAGTACACGGGGATGCGCTTCGAGCCGGCGGGCATGACCGACGACCGTGAGCTGCGCATCGCCACGTCGCTCATCGACTACATCTTCCGCCGCCTGGCCCTCGACTACCTCCCCTACGAGGACCGCGTCGAGCTCGGCGTGCTGTCCAACGAGGAGCGCATCCAGCCCACCCTGCCCGGGGTGGAGGAGGCGGCCACGGCCAGTGCGTCGGCGATGGACCTCGGCCTGTCGGCGCCGGCCCCGGCCCGCCCGGCCCCGTCCGCTCCCCGCCCGGCCACCCCGCCGGTGGTGCAGGAGTCGATCAGCCGCCAGCGCCCGGCCGACGCCCCGTTCTGCTACTCGTGCGGCAACGAGATGCAGCGCGCCGGCTCCTGCTACGTCTGCTCGGCCTGCGGGAGCACCAGCGGCTGCTCCTGATGTGAAGTGACACCGAGATGTCCGTGGAAGCGGTGCACCTGACTTCAGTGGACTGACATCCGAACTCCCCCTCGGTGACGGCCGCGTCCGGGAGCCATGCGAACGACGGGAGGGGGAGGCGATCCGCCTCCCCCTCCCGCGTCGGACGTCCATGAGCTCCGGCTCGGATCAGCTCCGGCTCCTCACGGTTCGGTCCCGGCGTACGCGACCAGTCGGGCCATGGGGGTCGCTTCGGGTTGGTAGCCGACGGTTGCGATGGGCGAGGGCGCCGCTGCGATGGCGGTCGTGAGTCGTCCGATGCCGTCGATCTCGACGTCGATGACGTCGCCGACGGCGACGGGGCGGGAGCCCGCAGGGGTGCCGGTGAGGACGAGGTCGCCCGGGCGCAGCGTGATGTGGCGGGCGAGGTCGGCGATGACGTACTCGATCGGGAAGAGGAGCTCGTCGAGACGGTCGTCCTGGACGATCGTCCCGTTGCGGTAGGTGCGGATGCGCGAACGACGCGGGTTGATGCCCCTGACCAGGCCCGGCCCGATCGGTGAGAACCCGTCCTGCCCCTTGACCCGCAGCATCGACCCTGCGTCGGTGTCCCGGAAGTCGTGGAGTCCGAAGTCGTTGGCGATGGTGAAGCCGGCGATGTGGTCCGCCACGTCGGCCGGTGCGATGTTGCGGGTGGGCCGCCCGATCACGACGGCGAGCTCCCCCTCGAAGTTGAGCAGCGTCGTCCCCTCGGGTCGGGTGACGGTCCCGCGGTGGGCGTTCAGGCTCGTCACGGGTTTCATGAAGTACGTCGGAGCGTCGATCGGCGGCAGACCGAACTCCTGGCGCCGGGAGTCGAAGTTCATGTGCACGCAGATGATCGTGGACGGTTCGACGGGTGGGAGGTGGATGGCGTCGTTCGCGGCGACGACGCGTCCGTCCGGAAGCTGCACGTGGTCGTCCACGACCGTGCCCCAGTGGGCGCGCCCGTCGTGGAGGATCCTGCGGATCTCGGTTCGAGGTCCGTCGTAGACGCTCATGGCTGTCCTCCGAGGTGTGCGTCGGGGAGTTCGTGGATGGTTCCGCCGGTGACGGTGAAGCCGAGCTGCAGCGCCCAGGCCGTGCCGGTCTCGACGGGTGCGAGCGCGCCGAGTTCGTGGGCGTCGGACGGGCAGAGGCTCAGCTGGCCGTCACCCTGCCAGACGGTGCCGATGTGCGGGTCGGTGATGGTCGCCGTCGTGAGTTCGTGCACGCCTGGCCGGGAGGCCTCCAAGGTCGGCCAGAGCCGGGTGTGGACGAACGGTACGAGCACCACCTGCGGAAGATGGGCCGTCGGTTCGACGAGGTGGACGGTGAGGTCGATGAGCCGCGTCCCCCTGCTGGTGGCATGGGCGCGCAGTGCCGAGCCCCTCTGAAGGTGTCGGCCGCCGTGTCCCACGGTCACCGGTCGGGTCATGTGGATGGCGGCGAGCTGCTTCGGGAAACCCTGGATGAGACCCCTGAGGAGCGAGATCTCGGAGTCGACCCAGATGAACGGAACGCGGCCTGCCGGCGCCCCGTTGAAGGACCCGTGGAGGACGATGAACACCTCGTGGTACTGGCCGAGCTCGGGGTCGGCGAGCAACCGGGCGTCGGAGTCGGCCGCCGAGGCCCAGTCGCAGGCCACCGCCGTGCAGGCCCCGTCACCGGTGGGAGTGAAGCCCTCGGGTGCGAACGCGGCGACGGCCTCGGGATCGGCGGTGTAGTCCACCGCCAGCATGGATCCGGAGTAGTGCCATGGCGGGGCGGCGACGGTCGAGCTGCGTCCTGTTGGTGACAGGGGCAGTGTCCAGCCGGCGAGTGTCATGAGGACCACGCCCCACTCGCGCGACGCACGGCGGGGAGCACGTCGGCGAGCAGTCGCTCCCGGCTTCCCGGGTCGGGCACCACGAAGATGATGTGGTTGATGCCGCGTCGCACGATCGACGTCAGCTTGTCGATGACGGTCGCGGTGCTCCCGATCGACTGGTACGCGAGGGTGTCGTCGAAGTCGCGCTCGTAGCGGAAGTGGACCGGCACCCACGCCCGGGCGACCGCCGCGGCGTCGGCGTCGGTGTCCGCGATCTGGCAGATCTGGTAGGTCGCGAGCGAGAAGTCGCTCTGATCGCGGTGCCGACTGGCGCTCGAGAACCAATCGAGGTTCTCGTCGAGGACCTGCGGGTGCATGTACCAGCCGCCGGCGGCGCCATCGCCGGTGATGTCGTCCATCAGCAGTCGGGACGCCGGGCTGTCGCCGCCGTACCAGATCGGGGGATGGGGCGACTGGACCACGTCAACGCCGAGATGGCAGTCACGTGCGTGGACGAATCGGCCGTTGAACGACACCCGCTCGCGCGGCCGGGTCCACAGCTCCCGGCACAAGGTTGCGACCTCACGCACGCGCTGGAGCCGGTCGTCGGGATCGGGGTCGAACGGCAGGTCGTACTGCCGGTACTCCTCTTCGAGGTACCCGGCACCGAGGGAGAACAGCAGGCGGCCGCGGGAGACCTGATCGAGCGTCGCGGCCATCTTCGCCAGGAGTGCCGGGTTGCGGAAGGCCGGGTTGAGCATCATGAAGCCGAGCCGGACCCGCTCGGTACGGGCGGCGATGCCGGCCATCGCAGTCCACGCCTCGATCTGGTCCCAGGCGTCCTGTCCGCCGATCTTCATGGGGTTGATCATGTGATCGGTGATCCAGACGCTGTCGAAGCCCTCGAGCTCGGCCTGGATGGCGTCGGCCTCGGCGAGCCCATAGGTGAAGAAGGGGATGGTGAGTCCGAACGAGAGCATGGTCACGCCTTTCGGGGTCGATGGCGGTCGGCGTCGGGGGCGAGCGGGGTGTGCGCCAGCCCGACGCCGATGATGAACTGGGGTGCGGGCATGCACAGGTCGACGACCGGAGCCGGGCTGCCCGCCTCGAACGCGGCTGCGGCGGCAGCGATCCAGTGGAGGCATTCGGCCGCGCCGGGGCCGCCGGCGTCGATCATCTCCTGCGTCGTCCAGGAGTCGAACCGGTACGGGTCGTGGAGCGTGATGGCGTCGAGGAAGGCGCGATCCCAGTCGGGGTTGAGGCGAACGTCGTGGTGGGCGATCGCTCCCGTCCGGAGCAGGTCGTGCGCCATCTCGGTGAGCAGGCGGACACGTCCGAGCCACTCCTCCCTCGTCATGGCGACGCCCGAGACGCCCGGGCCAACCGAGCCGCCCGATACGAGATAGGGGGCGATGTCGGGAGTGGCCTC
>JBIKWW010000257.1:0-5569 GCA_044356125.1 Acidimicrobiia bacterium | reverse complement strand
CAGAGCATGAGGTTGTCGTACTGCACCAGCTCGGCGGTCGCGAAGCAGTCGTGGAGCTCGACCAGGTTGAGGTCGTCGGGTCCCACACCGGCCTGCTCGTAGGCCTTCGTGGCGGCGTTGCGGGTGAGGGTGTTGACGTCGGGCAGCACCTGGCAGGCCTCCTGGTATGGGTCGCTGGTGAGCACCGAGGCCGACACCTTGACCGCCCGTCGCTGCTGCTCGAGCGACAGGGTCTTCAGCTTCGAGCCGCTGACCACGACCGCTGCCGCGGCACCATCGCAGTTGGCCGAGCACATCGGACGGGTGTTCGGGTAGGCGATCATGATGTCCTTCATGATCTCCTCGAGGGTGAACCGCTTCTGGTAGGCGGCCAGCGGGTTCAGGGTCGAGTGGGCGTGGTTCTTCTCGCTGATGCGGGCGAAGAGCTCGAAGCTGGTGCCGCCGTAGCGGTGCCCGTACTCCATGCCGACCTGGGCGAACACGCCCGGCATGGTGTCGGTCCCGATCCGCCCGTCGACGGAGGCGACGGCGCCGTAGCGACCGCTGCGCTGCCAGGTGTTGTTGTCGGACTTGGCCCGCCCCCCGGCTCCGAGCAGGCCGGCACCGGCCAGCTTCTCGACACCGACGGCGAGGCCCATGTCGCATTCGCCGGCCTTGACCGCCATGATCACCGTGCGCAGTGCCGTGGCTCCCGTGGCGCAGGCGTTCGACACGTTGTAGACGGGGATCCCCGTCTGGCCGATCTGCTTCTGCAGCTGCTGGCCGATGGCACCCGAGCCCATCAGGTTGCCGGCCGCCATCACGCCCATGTCGCGCATGGTGACGCCGCCGTCGGCGAGTGCGGCCATGGCGGCCTGCGCGCCGAGGTCGACCACGTCCTTGTCGGCATGCTTGCCGAACTTCGTCATGTTGATGCCGAGGATCCAGATGTCGTCAGCCATGGTGTGCTCCAGTGCGGTTCGTAGGGACCGGTGCGGTACGAGGGGAGAAGGGGTTCAGGAGACGGGCTCGAAGCCGAAGCCGACGGCCTCGGTGCCTTCGCTGTCGGTGCCGAGGGAGGTGGTGACCAGGCGGACCTTCATGCCCAGCTTCACGTGATCGGGATCAGGCGGGGTGTTGACGATGTTGCCGCGGACCGACGTGCCCCCGCAGTCGACGATGCCGGCGACGAAGGGGACGGGCACGCCGGGGGCGGCCATGGCCACGATGGTGAAGGCCCGCAGCTCGCCCTGCGTGGGGATGTCCACGAGCGTGAACTCCGTCGCGAAGCAGGCGGCGCAGGCGTTGCGGCGGTCGAAGAACCTCGCGCCGCAGGCCGTGCACTGATGTGCGACGAGATGGGGGTTCTCCCCGAGGACGAGGTACTCGACGTGTGCGACCTGGGCCATGGGGCCGACCGTAGCCAACCGGGGACGGCCCGCCCAACACCGTGACCGTGCCGGCCGCTGTCGGCCTGCGACGCTCGGGCGGGTGTCGGCCTGCGACGATGTCCGCGTGGCCCCACAGGAGCGGATCGTGGTCGTCGGCGGCGGGATCGTCGGGCTGGCGACGGCCTGGACCGTGGCCCGTGATCGCCCCGACGCCGCCGTGACGGTCCTGGAGAAGGAGTCGAGCCTGGCGGCCCACCAGACGGGCCGCAACAGCGGGGTCATCCACTCCGGGATCTACTACCGACCCGGGAGCTTGAAGGCCGTGATGTGCCGTGAGGGCGCGGCCGCCATGGTCGCGTTCGCCCGGGAGCACGGCATCGCCCACGACGTGTGCGGGAAGCTGATCGTCGCGACCTGCGACGAGGAGCGCGAAGGCCTGCACCGCCTCCACCGGCGGGGCCTGGCCAACGGGATCCCCGTCCGGCTCGTCGGTCCCGCCGAGGCCCGGGCGATCGAACCCCACGTACGGGCCGTCGAGGCGATCCACGTCGCATCGACGGGCATCATCGACTACGTCGCCGTGAGCCGGGCCCTGGCCGGGATGGGCGCTGCCCTGGGCGTCGACGTCCGCACCGGGACGCAGGTCGACGGGATCGTGCGCGACGGTCCCGGGCACCGGGTCCTGACCACGGGCGGCGAGTTCGCCGCGGACGTGCTCGTGACCTGCGCCGGGCTCCACAGCGACCGCGTCACCCGCATGGCCGGAGCGGACCCGGGCGCCAGCATCGTCCCGTTCCGGGGCGAGTACTACGAGCTGCGCCCCGGGCGGCGTCACCTCGTGCGGACGCTCGTCTACCCGGTGCCCGACCCGGACTTCCCGTTCCTCGGCGTGCACTTCACGAAGACGGTCGACGGCGGGGTGCACTGCGGCCCGAACGCCGTTCTCGCCCTTCGCCGCGAGGGGTACCGGCGACGGGACGTGAGCCCACGCGACGTGCTCGCGGTGGTCGCCGATCCCGGCTTCCGGCGCCTGGCCCGTCGGCACTGGCGGGCCGGATCGCAGGAGGTGCTGCGGTCCCTCAGCCGGGTCCGCTTCGCCCGGAGCCTCCAGGCCCTCGTCCCCGAGGTCGAGGAGGACGACCTGGTGCCGTCGCCGGCCGGAGTGCGGGCGCAGGCACTGCGCCCCGACGGGACCCTCGTCGACGACTTCCTCGTCGTCGAGGGCGCCAACGCCGTGCACGTGTGCAATGCGCCGTCTCCCGCCGCCACGGCCTCGCTGCCCATCGCCCGGTACCTGGCGGCGAGGGTGGCCGCCGTGGCCGGCCCGCCCCGTCGGGCAGGATGAGGCCGTGCAGCTCGACTTCTGGATCGATCCCGTGTGTCCCTGGTGCTGGCTGACTTCCCGGTGGGTCGTCGACGTCGCTCCCCACCGCGACCTCGACGTGCGGTGGCGGCCGATCAGCCTCCTCATGAAGAACAACACCACGCCGGAGTCCCCCTTCTACGACGTGACCCGCCACAGCCTGGGCCTGCTCCGGGTGATGGAGTCGGTGCGGGCCGCCGAGGGCGACGCTCCGCTCGGAGCGCTGTACGGCGTCTACGGGGAGCACATCCACGAGCGGGGTGACCGGTTCGTCGATCCCGCTCGGGGCCTCGGGTTGGCGGGCCTGCCCACCTCGCACGCGGCGGCTTTCGAGGACTCGTCGTTCGACGCCGTCATCGCCGCGGCCATGGACGAGGGCCTGAGCCTCACCGGGCCCGACGTCGGAACCCCGATCCTCGGTTTCGACGACCTGGAGGGCCGTCGGGTCGGATGGTTCGGCCCCGTGATCAGCCGGCGCCTCGCTCGGGAGCAGGCGCTGCGGCTGTGGGACGGCGTGGTGGCCGTCGCCTCCGTTCCCCACATGTGGGAGCTGAAGCGGACCCGGACCGAATCGCCGGCCTTCGGGCCTCCGGGCGACTGACGTGCCCGCCGGTCAGCTGCGCACGGAGGACCAGCTGACCGGGCGTCCGTTCTCGTAGGGCATGACCCCATGGAACGGCCGCTCGTCGTCATCGAAGACCAGCGGGAGGAAGTGCGCGTCGCCCTCCCACATCGGCAGGTCGGCCGCCGTCCGCTCGGCGGGATCCGGGGAGCAGGCTCCGAGGAGACGGGTGAGCGGGATCCACTCGAGGCGGCCCTCGGCGTTGTGCGCCGGAGGGGTGCCCGTCCACTCGTCGGCCAGGAAGACCCATCCGAACCAGTCGGTGCCGTCGGCCGAGAAGCCCGGCCAGTTGACCGTGCCGCGCAGCACCATCGACGTGACCTCGATCCCGGCCTCCTCCCGGACCTCCCGCCGGGCGCTCGACACGATGTCCTCGTGGGACTCGAGCTTGCCGCCGAGCCCGTTCCACTTGCCGAGATGCTCGTCGTCGGGGCGCGCCACGCGGTGCACGAGCAGCACCGATTCCCGGGCCCGGTCGAGCACGAAGACGAGCGTTCCGATGACGGGGCGGTAGCGGGCCATGGTCCTCCTCAGGTTCCGACCGGCACGCCGATCCGCACCCGGACCGCCTCGCCCCGCCGCCAGTCCCGTCGGCGGCCCTCGTCGACGACGACCTGCCGCTGGCCGAGCAGCGGCTCCTCCCACTCCACGACCACACGACCGCCGGTGGCCGTCGGATGGGCGGCGCGCACGGTGCCCGGGCGCCCCTGCCCGCAGGATTCGTCGGCGGGCTCCAGCGTCAGCTCGTGGGGCCTCAGGACGGCGACCCGCTCGTCGCTCCAGGTGACGACCCGGTCCGGCGTGATGCTCCCGAGGGCCGTCGAACCGTCGACGTCAGCCGGAACGGTCGCGGCGGGACCGAAGAGGCCGACCACGAAGGCATCGGCCGGGCGGTCCAGGAGCTCGGCGGCCGTGCCCCCCTGTGCCACCCGCCCGGCCCGCAGCACGACGATGCGTTCGGCCAGCGTGAGGGCGTCGAGGGGATCGTGGGTGACGACGACGGCGGCCAGCCCTGCGATGCGGAGCAGCTCGCCCACCTCGATGCGGAGGTCGCCCCGCAGGGCGGGATCGAGGCTGGCGAACGGCTCGTCGAGGAGCACGGCGGCAGGAGACGGGGCCAGCGACCGGGCCAGGGCCACCCGTTGGCTCTCCCCGCCGGAGAGCTCGTGGGGGTAGCGGTCGGCGAGGTGCGCGAGGCGCACGAGATCGAGCATGGCGCCGACCCGGGCGCGCCGGGCGGGCCGGTCGAGATGACGCAGGCCGAAGCCGACGTTCGCAGCGACGTCGAGATGCGGGAACAGGGCGTGGTCCTGGAACACCAGTCCGATGCGGCGGTGCTGGGCGGCGACGTCGACCCCGGGGCCGTGCACCAGCCTGCCGCCCAGGCTGACCGTGCCGGAGTCGAGGCCGGTGAGGCCGGCGATCCCGGCGAGGAGCGTGGACTTGCCGCATCCCGAGGGTCCGAGCAGGGCCACGATCTCGCCGGGCCCGACACTGAGCGAAACCCCGGCCAGGGCGACGACGTCCCCGTAGCGCTTGACGGCGCCGTCGACCTCGATGGCCGGAGGCGTCGACGGGGGTGTCGGGCAGTCCGCCGACGGGGGAGTCGGGCGGGGGCCTGATCGGGTTGCATCATCCACGACGGTTCCCTCCCACCGGTCGTCCGACACGGGCGAAGACGACGGCGACGAGCGGGACGCTCAGGGCGACGATGGCGAGCGCCGGCGCAGCCGCCTCCTCCCAGCGCGACTCGTTGGTCATGTTCCACACGAAGACGCTGAGCGTGTCGCGACCGGCGGGGCGCAGCAGCAGGGTGACGGGGAGCTCCTTGGCCGCATCGACGGCGACCAGCAGAGCGGCGGCCACCAGCGTCGACCACAGCAGCGGGAGCTCGATGTGCAGGAGGCGCCGGACCCACCCGGCCCCGAGCGTCGCCGCCGCCGCCGGGATCGCGGGATCGATCCGCTCCGCTCCCGCGTCGATGTTCTCCCGGGCCACCGCCAGGAACCGTACCGTCAGCGCGTAGACCACCCCGCCGACGGAACCCACCAGGAGGAACGGCACGTAGAAGCGGTCGTCCCAGTTGGCCAGGTCGTCGAGGCGTCCATCGGCGAAGGCGAGGACACTGAGGGCTCCCGAGCCGACCACCAGCCCGGGAACGGCGTAGCCGAGCGTCGCCAGCCGGGTCGCCAGCCGGGTGGCCCGCCGCCCCGC
>JBIKWW010000256.1:0-5584 GCA_044356125.1 Acidimicrobiia bacterium | reverse complement strand
ACCGCTCACGGGACTGGTCACGGGACTGGTCACGGGATCAGGCGGACATCGGGTCGGGGATCAGGCCCGGCCGTGGTCGGCCAGCGCGTCGCGGAACGCGGGGGCGGCGACCGCAGTGAGGGCCTCGGCCCGTTCCGCCGCCGAGAGCCCGGTCAGCCGGGCCACGCCGAACTCGGTGACGACGACGTCGACGCTGTGGCGGGGCAGGCTGACCGTGGTGCCGGCCGGGAACGCCGGGACGATCTTGCTGGTGCGTCCGTCGGCCGTGGCCGCCTGGAGGGCCACGATCCGAAGCCCGCCCTCGGAGAGGTTGGCTCCCTCGAAGAAGTCCGCCGACCCGCCGATGCCGGCGATCACCGAGGTTCCGATGGTCTCGCTGACGACCTGGCCGGTGAGGTCGATCTCCACCGCCGAGTTGACGGAGCAGAACCGCGGGAACGAGCCCGTCCAGCGCGGGTTGTGGCACCGGGAGGAGGGCACCATCTCGATGGCCGGGTTGGCGTCGGCCAGGGCGAACAGCGGTGCCGTCCCCATCAGCTCCACCGACCGCAGCACCGGCTCGCCGCCCGTCGCCGCCCGCCAGGCGCTGCGCTCGAGGTACGGGATCATCGTGTCGCAGCCCAGGCCGACCATGCGCGGCGCGCCGAGGTCGGCGTCGCCCAGGGCGGCGGCCACGGCCTCGGGCACGGCGCCGATCCCGATCTGCACGACCGGGTCGCGGGGGAGCAGGCCGACGATCGACGCGGCGATGCGGTCGGTCGCCTCGCTGCCGGGAGCGCTGTGGTACTCGGGGATCGGGGTGACGGCATCGACGGCGACGTCGATCTCGTCGACGTGCACGAGGGTCTCGCCGAGGGTTCGGGGGAACGCCGGGTCGAGCTCGGCGATCACGAGCGAGGCGGCGTCGATGGCGGCCCGGGTGAAGCTCACCGACGGGCCGAGGCTGCACAGCCCGTGCCGGTCCGGCGGCGAGCAGCGCAGCAGCAGGACGTCGAAGGGGGCGGTGGCGAGCCACCGGGGGATCTGCCCGGCGCGCAGGGGCACGTAGGCGACGCGGCCGGAGCGCACGAGCGGTCGCACCGGTGGCCCGACGTGCCAGGTCCGGTACCGCAGCGCCCCCCGTTCGACGGCGCCCAGGAACGGATGGTCGCCGAGGAGCAGGCCCGACATGAGCGTCAGCCCGGCGACGTCGTCGGCCGCCTCGCCCAGCGCCGCGATCAGCGCGTCGGGCGTGGCCGCGTAGCAGGTGGACAGGACCCGGCTCCCGGGCGGGATCCGCCGCGCCGCCTCCCCGGCGCTGATGGTGCGCAGCGTCGTCACGGGGTCGCCCCGGTGGCTGCGACCCGGACCACGGTGGTGCCGACCGTGCGGCCCGCCAGCAGGTCGACGAAGGCGTCGGGGGCGTGCTCCAGCCCGTCGTAACCCGTCACCCGCGGCCGGATCCGGCCGTCGTCCATCCACGTGCGCAGGGTGGACCGGGCCTCCTCGTAGCGGTCGGCCCAGTCGAAGACGAGGAAGCCCTCCATCCGCACCCGGTTGTTCACGAGGAGGCCGGGAACGCCCCGCGGGCCGGGGTCGGGGCTCGACGTGTCGTACTGGCTGGCCGCCCCGCAGCACACGATGCGCCCATGGGTGGCCATGCGGAACAGTGCGGTCTCGAGGATCGGCCCGCCCGTGTTGTCGAAGTACACGTGGACCCGGTCGGGGGTGGCGTCCTTGATCCGGGCCCGGAAGTCGGGGTCGTTGCGGTTGACGGCGGCTGCGAAGCCGAGCTCGTCGACGAGGATCCGGGCCTTGTCGTCGGAACCGACGACGCCGACGACACGCGCCCCGAGGGCCGTGGCGATCTGGCCGACGAGGTGACCGACCGACCCGGCGGCGGCCGACACGAGCACGGTCTGGCCCGGCTCGGGACGGCCGATCGCGGTGAGGCCGAACCACGCGGTGAGCCCGTTGGTGCCGAGGAGCCCGAGGTGGTGGGCCGGATCGACGTCGCCGTCGACGGCGCCGATGCGCCCGCCGTCGTGCACCGACCACTCCTGCCACCCGGTGTCGGCCCGGACGAGATCGCCGGGGGACCATCGGGGGTCCCGCGAGTGCTCGACCTCGGCGATGCCCGTTCCGCCCATGACCCGCCCCGTCTCCGGCGCCCCGGCGTAGCTGGCGCTGCCCTGCAGCCCGGCCCGCTGGCCGGCCCCGATGGTGATGGCGAGGGTGCGGACGAGCACCTGCCCGGGACCCGGCTCGGGACGCTCGGCGGTCCGCAGCTCGAAGTCCGACGGTGACAGGCGGCCGGCAGGGAGGTGGGCGATCACGACCTGGCGGTTGGCGGCGGGCGACGACATGGCGGTCAGCCTGTCAGAGCCGACGGCGGGGCCCGGTGTTCGGTCCCCGTGCCGGTCCCAGTGCCGGTGCGAGACTGGACTCGTGGAGACCGGGGGTCCTGAGCTCGTCGAGGCGGCACCGTTGCGGGCCCGGCCGGGGTCGCCCGTCGGGCGGGTGGTGCTCGCCCCGGATGCGGACCCGTCCGCACCGGCGTTCTACGAGTGGCGTCTCGACGCGCAGGCGTGGTCCGACGAGCACCTTCACGACGAGTACGTCTTCGTCATCGACGGGGAACTGCACGTGACCGCCTCCGGTCGCACGGTGGTGGCCGGTCCCGGTTCGCTGGTGCGGGTCCCGGCCAACGAGCGGGGCACCTACGCCGCGCCCCGGGCCGCTCGGCTGCTGAGCGTCTACGGTCCGCGGCCACCGGGCCCGGTCGGCGACCCGCGGGGCGAGCTGCGGACCCTGACCCCGCCCCACGGGTCAGCCTGAGGGGCCGGGGGGATGGAGGCCGATCCGGGGAGCGGCGCGTTCTCCCGGCCCGGCGTGCGGTCACTGGAGCGGTGGGGGCCACCATGGTGGTTCAACGACAGCGAGGAGGGGATGCGCCGCGGTCTCGACGACGTCAGTACCGCCGGCGACCGGGTCGACATCGACGGGCGGCCGTTCCGCTCCATCGCCAACCCCGCCCTGGGGCTCTGGGCGACACGACACCGCGTCGAGCGCTGAGCCACGACCCGTGTCGCGGCCCGCCCCTGGAGGTGCGCTCAGCGGGGCGTCACGCCCGCTCCGGACCCGACCTGGCCGGGGCGGGGGGGGACCACGATGCCGGTGACCGGGTCGGTGGTCCGGGCCAGCCAGGTCATCAGGTCGTCGAGGGGCATGGGCCGGGCCATGTGGTAGCCCTGCCCGAAGCGGCACCCGAGCACGGCCATCATCTGCCAGGTGGCCTCGTCCTCGACGCCTTCGGCGACGGTCGTCGCCCCGCTGGCCGATGCGATGTCGGCGATCGCCCGCACGATGGCCCGCTGCAGCGGCGAGGAGATGACCTCGGACACGAAGCTCCGGTCGATCTTGACCTCGTCGACCTCGAGGTGGCTCAGGTAGGAGAGGCTCGAGTAGCCCGTGCCGAAGTCGTCGATGGACAGCGAGACGCCGGCCCGCCGGAGCTGGCCGACCACCTCGTTGGCCGACTGCAGCTCGCGCAGCAGCTCCCGTTCGGTGATCTCGATCTTCAGCACCTGTGCCGGGAGGCCACGCAGGCGGAGCGCCCCGAGCACCAGTTCGGTGAAGCCCGGGGCCAGGAGGGTGGGGCCGTCGACGTTGACCGACACGGTGAGCCCGTGGCCGGCCTGGCGCCATCCCCGGCAGGCGTCGAGGGCCTTGGCCAGCACCAACCCGGTGATCGCCTCCGTGAGGCCGGCCCGTTCGGCGATGGGGATGAACTCGTCGGGGCCGACGCGGCCGAGGACCGGGTGGTGCCAGCGGGCGAGGGCCTCGGCCCCGGTCGCCCGCCGCTCGTCGAGTCCGGCGATGGGCTGGAAGGCGACGTCGAGTTGGCCCTCGTCGACGGCGTCGCGCAGGGCGCTGACGATGGCCAGTGAGCGCTTCGAGGCCCGCTCCTGACCGGGGTCGTACACGCAGACCGTGGTGCGCCGCTGGGCCTTCGCGGCGTACATGGCGACGTCCGCCCGCTGCAGCAGGGTGGCCCGGTCGCTTCCGTGGAGGCCGACGACGGCCGCCCCGATCGATCCGTCGATCCTGATCCCGAGCCCTTCGACGCGGACCGGTTCCACGAAGGCCAGCTCCACGTGGGAGAGCCGGCTCCGGGCGTCGTCGACGTCGCCGACGCCGTCGATGACGACGGCGAACTCGTCGCCGCCCAATCGGGCGACGACGGCCGAGGGAGGCAGCACGCGGCGCAGCCGCTCGGCCGTCTCGATCAGCACGGCGTCGCCGACGTGGTGGCCGAGCGTGTCGTTGACGTCCTTGAACCGGTTGAGGTCCAACATGGCGACGACACCGGAACCGGCGGCGATGACGCGGTCGACGGCCTCGAGCAGGTAGGTCCGGTTGGGCAGCCCCGTGAGCGAGTCGTGCAGCGCCTGGTGGGCGCGCTCGGCCGACTCGTCGCGCAGCCGGTCGATGAGGCTCAGGTTGTCGAGGGTGACCGTGGTCTGGTTCGCCATCGTCGAGAAGATCGTGAGATCGTCGGCGTCGAAGGTGGAAACGTCACCGAGCCGTCCCCACACGACGAGTGCTCCGATGACGGCGCCCCCCTGGGTCAGTGGGACCCCCATGAGGTCCCTGACGCCGTGGCGATCCAGGTAGCCGGCCAGATCGCTCGATCCCCGGGTGAGGCGGACGGGCCGGCCCCCGACGACGACCTCCTGCCAGAGCGGGTCACCGGGCGTCGCCACCGGCTCGGCTCCCTGCCGCAGCGAGCGCCGGAACGTCCCGTTGCTGCGCGGCAGCACGATGGCGGCGTGCTCGCAGCGCAGCACCTTGGCGGCTTCGCGCAGCACCCGGGCGAGGGTGGGCTCGAGGTCCGTCGAGCCGGTCAGGCCGGCGGTGAACTCGTGCAGGGTGAGCAGGCCGTCGTAGCGGCGCTGGAGCCGGGCGAACCGCCGCATCGGCACGATGGCGACCACAGCGAGGAAGGCGAGGGGCACGGCGGTCAGCACCGAGACCTGGAGGTTGAGCAGGCCGAGCAGCGTCAGGACGGTGGCAGCGACGGCGTTGGCCACTCCGAGGAGGGAGTGGTGCACCGCCTGGCGCAGCGTGGTGGTGTCACCGGCGGCCCGGATGACGACGTTCACGGCCGCGCCCGACACGATGCTCGCCGAAACCGTGGCCAGGATCACCCCCGTCCACGTACGCCAGTCCGTCAGGTCCGGGGTGTCCACCGCCATGTCGTAGACGGCCCCGGCCAGCGCCATCTCCAGCACGATCAGCGCCGTGTTGAACGTGAGCTTGAGCGGAGTCCGCCGCGGACTCAGCAGCAGCGCTGCAAACGCACCGACCGTGCCGGCCACCAGGAACGGCACCCGGCCCATGCCCAGCAGGCACAGCACGATCGGGACCTCGGTGAGCGAGATCGAGAACGCGTTCGACCGGACCTCGAGCGTCAGCAGCGACGACCCGGCGATGAGCAGGCCGACGAAGGCCACCAGCGGATGCAGGTGCAGCAGGGGTTCGGTCCACCCGGCCCGGCCGGCCCCCCGGACGGCCAGTGCCGCCGCCACCAGCACGGACGTCA
>JBIKWW010000255.1:0-5586 GCA_044356125.1 Acidimicrobiia bacterium | reverse complement strand
TGGGCAACGTCGAGCTGGTCACCGACCCGATCTCACGTCAGCAGATTCAGACGCTCGCCGCCAACTGCGCCGAGTTCGGGGTGCCGCTGCTGCCGATGGGCCACCGGGGCCAGGGCATCGTCCACGTGATCGGTCCCGAGCAGGGCCTCACCCAGCCGGGCATGACGATCGTGTGCGGGGACTCGCACACGTCGACCCACGGGGCGTTCGGGGCTCTGGCCTTCGGCATCGGCACGAGCGAGGTCGAGCACGTGCTGGCCACCCAGACGCTGCCCCAGGTGCGGCCCCGCACGATGCAGGTGGTCGTCGAGGGCGAGGCGCCGGCGGGGGTCACCGCCAAGGACATCGTGCTCGCCATCCTCGGCGTGATCGGCACCGGGGGCGGCATGGGCCACGTGATCGAGTACCGGGGCGCGGCCATCCGGGCACTGAGCATGGAAGGCCGCATGACCGTCTCCAACATGACGATCGAGGGCGGCGCCCGGGCCGGGCTCATCGCCCCCGATGACACCACCTTCGCCTACCTCGAAGGCCGCCCTCGGGCCCCCCGCGGCGCCGACTGGGAACGGGCGCTCGACGACTGGCGCACGCTGGTGACCGACGCCGACGCCGTGTTCGACAAGACCGTCGAGCTCGACGCCACCACGCTCGAGCCCTACATCTCGTGGGGGACGAACCCGGGCCAGGTGCGTCCGATCGGCGCCACCGTCCCGAGTCCCGACGAGTTCGACGACCCGGTGCAGCGCGACGCCGCCGCCCGCGCCCTCGCCTACATGGGCCTGACGGCGGGGACCCGCCTGCGCGACGTGCCCGTCGACGTCGTGTTCCTCGGCTCGTGCACCAACTCCCGCATCGAGGATCTCCGTCTGGCGGCCTCGGTGATCGAGGGTCGACGGGTGGCCAACGGTGTGCAGATGCTCGTGGTCCCCGGCTCGTTCGCCGTCAAGGAGCAGGCCGAGGCCGAGGGGCTCGACCGCATCTTCACCGCTTCGGGGGCCGAGTGGCGCGAGCCGGGCTGCTCGATGTGCCTCGGCATGAACCCCGACACGCTGCGCCCCGGGCAGCGCTCGGCCTCCACCTCGAACCGGAACTTCGAGGGCCGCCAGGGCCGCGGGGGGCGCACCCATCTGGTGTCCCCGGCCGTTGCCGCGGCCACCGCCGTCACCGGCCGTTTCGCCACCCCGTCCGACCTCTGAGCCCCTCCGACCTCTGAGCCCGTCCGACCTCTGAGCCCGTCCCACCGCTGAGCCCGTCCCACCTCTGAGCCCGTCCCACCGCTGAGCCCGTCCGCCGGGCCAGGAAGCGAGCAACCATGCAGCCCGTCACCGTCATCACCGGCACCGCCGTCCCGCTCGACCGGTCCGACGTCGACACCGACCAGATCATCCCGTCGGACTGGTTGAAGCGCATCGAGCGCACCGGCTTCGGCAAGGGTCTGTTCAGCGAGTGGCGCGACGACCGTGACTTCGTCCTGAACCGGGCCGAGCACGCCGGCGCCACGATCCTCGTGGCCGGCCCCAACTTCGGCACCGGTTCGTCGCGCGAGCACGCCGTGTGGGCCCTCGAGGACTACGGCTTCCGGGCCGTCGTCTCGCCCCGCTTCGGCGACATCTTCCGCAACAACTGCACCAAGGTCGGGCTCGTCCCCGTGCAGCTCTCGGCGGAGGGCGGCGAGCGTCTCCTGCGGGCGATCGAGGCGGACCCGACGCTGGAGATCACGATCGACGTCGAGCGCCGGACCGTCAGCGCGCCGAAGATCGGCTTCGAGGAGGGCTTCCCCCTCGACGACTTCACCGTCTACCGGCTGGTGAACGGATTCGACGACATCGGTCTCACACTGCGCAACGAGGATGCCATCACCGCGTTCGAGCGCACCCGTCCGGCCTGGGCGCCGGTCACGACGGCCTGACCGGCCCGGCGCCACGGCCTGACCGGCCGAGCCGTTCAGCGGACCGGCGGCGGGTCAGTGGACGGGTCCCGCCGAGGGGGCGCCGACCAGCCCGGCGACGAGCCGCTCGATGACGATCGCCACGCCGTCCTCGTCGTGGTGGGCGGTCTGCTCGTCGGCCGCGTCGACCACACTCGGGTGGGCGTTGCCCATGGCCACGCCCACGCCCGCCCACGCCAGCATCTCGATGTCGTTGGGCATGTCGCCCAGGGCCACGACCCGCTCCCGCGGGACCCCCACCCGCTCGGCCACGAACGAGAGGGCGCTCGCCTTGGTGACCTCGGGATGCATGACCTCGACGAGGCCCTCGTCGGAGGAGCGCGTCACGCTGGCGGCGGGGCCGAGCACCTCGCGCATGGTCGACATCAGCTCGCCGCCGTCGGCTCCCTCGACCCGCACCAGGAGCTTGATCACCGGGTCGCGCAGCAGCTCGGCGATGGGCGCGACGGTGTGCCCCGGGGGCATGGGCCAGCGGGGGCGGTAGGCGGGATCGTGGCCGATGAGGTGCGGCCCGTCGACGGCGAAGGTGACCCCGGGGACCCGGGCCTGGAGCTCGCGGACGAGGACGAGGGCGTCGGCACCGTCGAGGAAACGGCGGTGGATCTCCTCGCCGGTGGCGAGGTCGAGCACCAGGGCCCCGTTGCTGCACACCGCCAGACCCAGGTGACCGGCCTTCTCGGCGACGGGCATGACCCAGCGGGCGGGCCGTCCGGTGGCGTAGACGAACGTGCCGCCCAGCTCCACGAAGGCCCGGATGGCCGCCCGCGTGCGCTCCGAGACGTGGTCGTCGGAACGCAGGAGCGTGCCGTCGATGTCGCTCGCGACGAGGTAGGTCACGGAAGGCGAGGTTACGGGCTCGCCGGGTCGGAACGGGCCGGAACGGGAGCCCGGCGGTGGAGCCCGGCGGTGGAGCCCGGCGGTCGAGCGGCGTCCCCGGCGGGCGGAGCGGCGGGCCGGACCGTCGAGCCAGAATGGACCGCGTGCAGCTCCCCGTGTTCCAGATCGACGCGTTCACCGATCGGGTCTTCGGCGGCAACCCCGCCGCCGTCGTGCCGCTCACCGCCTGGCTGCCCGACCGTGAGCTGGCCGCCATCGCCGCCGAGCACAACCTGTCCGAGACCGCCTTCTTCGTCCCGCGTCACGAACGACCCGACGGGGCCGACCCTGCCGATCCGGTGTACGACCTGCGCTGGTTCACCCCGACGACGGAGGTCGACCTGTGCGGGCACGCCACGCTGGCCTCGGGCTGGCTGGTGCTGCGGGAGCTGGTGGGCGGCGCCGCGGCGGTGCACTTCCACACCCGCAGCGGATGGCTGAGCGTCCGTGACGGGGCGAAGGGGCGGCTGCGCCTGGATCTCCCCGCCCATACCCCCGAGCGGGGGGAGACGCCCGAGGGCGCGGCCGAGGCCCTCGGGGCCCCCGTCGTGGCGACGTGGCGCTGGGGTTCGAACACCATGCTGGTCGTCGACGACGAGGCGACCGTCGCCGCCTTCCCCGGTGACCCGGCCGTCACGGCGGCGTGGTCGCCCCACCTGGCGATCGTGACGGCCCCCACCGACGACCTCCACCGTCGCGAAGCGCGGGCGGACGGCGGGGCGGGCGCGGACGGCGGGATCGACTTCGTCTCCCGGGTCTTCGCTCCCGGCTCGGGCGTGCCCGAGGATCCGGTGACGGGGAGCGCGCACAGCATGCTCGTGCCCTACTGGTGCGCCCGGCTGAACCGCCACGAGGTCCGGGCCCGGCAGATCTCCCGCCGCGGCGGGGACCTGTGGTGCGAGCTCCACGACGACCGCGTCCATCTCGAGGGCCACGCCGTCCTGTACTCGGCCGGCCTGTTCAACCTCCCCGACTGACCCGTCCCCGACTGACCCGTCCCCGACTGACCCGTCCCCGACTGACCCGTCCCCGACTGACCGGTCCGGACGACCGATCCGGCCGACCGGGTCACTCCTCGATGCGGTCGACGCCCGAGATGCCAGGGGTGGCGGTCAGCCGCTCGACGACGCCGTCAGGCACCCTCGAGTCGGTGGAGATGGCCATGAGGGCCGAGCCGCCGCCCCGGGCGCGGCCCATGGCCATGTCGGCGATGTTGACGTCGAACGCGGCCAGAGCCATGCCGACGGCCCCGACCATGCCCGGACGGTCGTCGTTGCGCACCACGAGGATGTGCTGCGAGGGGGGCACCTCGACACTGTGCTCGTCGATCATCACGATGCGGGGCTCGCGACGCAGCCCCGCCAACGTGCCCGCCAGCGAGTGCCCACAGGTGGACCGCAGGGTGATCATGTTGCGGTAGTCCTCGGCCTGGGTGGTCTTGACGTCGCCCACGGCCAGGCCCTCGCTGGCGGCGAGCTGCGGGGCGTTGACGTAGGTGACGCCCTGGTGACGGCTCGACATGACGCCCTTGAGCACCGACAGGGTGAGGATGCGGGTGTCGTAGGCGGCGATCTCGCCCTCGTAGCGGATGTCGACGCCGGAGGGGATGCCGTTGCAGACCCCGGCCAGGAGCCGCCCGAGGCGCTCGGCGAGGGGCAGGAAGGGGCGGACGGTCTCGGAGGCCTCGGAGGCGTCGACGTTGACGGCGAAGGGGACGAACTCGCCGGCGAGGGCGAGTTGGACCATCTCGGCGATGGTGTCGCCGGCCTTGTCCTGGGCCTCCCTGGTCGACGCTCCGAGGTGCGGGGTGACGACGACGTTGGGGAGGCTGAACAGGGGCGAGTCGGTGCAGGGCTCCTCCTCGAACACGTCGAGGCCGGCGCCGGCGATGACGCCGTCGCGCAGCGCCTCGTAGAGGTCGTGCTCGTTCACGATGCCACCGCGTGCGGTGTTGACGATGCGGAGGTCGGGCTTGGCGGTGGCGAGCAGCGCCTTCCCGATGAGCCCGTTGGTCTCCTTCGTCTTGGGCAGGTGCACCGACACGAAGTCCGAGGCCCGCATCAGGTACTCGAGCCCGACCAGCTCGACGCCCATGGCCTTGGCGCGGTCGGGGGTGACGAAGGGGTCATAGGCCAGCAGCCGCATCCCGAAGGCGGCGCAGCGCTGGGCGACGAGGGCCCCGACGCGGCCGAGACCGACGATGCCGACGGTCTTGCCGAGCAGCTCGACGCCCTCCCACTTGGAGCGCTCCCACTTGCCCTGCACGAGGGCGGCATGGGCCTGGGGCACGTTGCGCGCCGAGGCGAGCAGCAGGGCCATCGCCTGCTCGGCGGCGGACACCACGTTGCTCTGGGGGGCGTTGACGACCATGACGCCGCGGGTGGTGGCGGCAGCGGTGTCCACGTTGTCGAGGCCGATGCCGGCCCGGCCGACGACGACCAGCTCGGTACCGGCCTCGAGCACCTCCCGCGTGACCTTGGTCGCCGAGCGGATGACGAGGGCGTGGGCCCCGCGGACGGCTTCGAGGAGCTCGGCCGGGGACAGGCCCTCGCGCACGTCGACCTCGTGACCGGCCTTGCGGAGCTGGTCGAGGCCGTTCTCGGCGATGGACTCGGTCACGAGGATGCGCGCCATGGGGACGAGAGGCTAGGCGGGGCGCGCTGTACGACCCGTCAAGACGACCCGGCGAGACGACCCGGCGAGACGACCCGGCGAGACGACCCGGCGAGACGACCCGGCGAGACCCCGGGGCGCGGCCCGGC
>JBIKWW010000254.1:0-5634 GCA_044356125.1 Acidimicrobiia bacterium | reverse complement strand
CGACGACCATGGCCACGTTGGTCTCCGGTCGGAAGCCCACGAGCAGGGCGATGAGGATCAGCAGCGTGATGATGCCGACGTTGCGGATCGTGTCGGCCGCCACCCGACCGGCGAGCACGGCCGAGCGCGACATGGGCAGCGTGCGGAGCCGCTCGAGCAGCCCCTTGCCCTTGTCCTCGGCCAGGCCGATCGCCGTGCTGATGGCCCCGAACGAGAGCGTCTGCACGAAGATGCCGGGCATCAGGTAGTTGACGTAGCTGACCCCCGGCACCCGGATGGCACCGCCGAAGACGTAGCGGAACAGCAGCGTGAAGATCACGGGCTGCACCAGCGAGAAGACCAGCACCTGGGGCAGGCGGGTCATGACGCGCAGGTTGCGGCCGGTCATGGCGGCGGCGTCGCGGATCGCCCAGGAGCTCATGATCCCTGACCTCCGGTGAGGGTGATGAAGACCTCGTCGAGGGTGGGCTCGTGGAGGTCGATGCGCCCGACGTCGATGCCGTCGTCGTGGAGCCGGTTGAGCACGTCGCGCACGGTCGCCGCGCCGCCGCGCAGGGGGATGGCGAGGCGGTGGGGGTTGGCCGGCGGCCGGGTGGCCCCGAACGGCGCCAGCGCAGCCTGGGCCCGGGCCGCATCGGCGTCGGTGGCGAAGGCGAGCTCGACGGTCGTCTCGCCCAGGCGGGCCTTCAGCTCGGCGGGCGTGCCCTCGGCCGCCACCAGGCCCCGGTCGATCACCATGATGCGGTGGGCGAGGCGGTCGGCCTCCTCCAGGTACTGGGTCGTCAGCAGCACCGAGGTGCCGTCGGCGACCAGTCCTTCGAGCACGTCCCACAGGTCCTGGCGGCTCGACGGGTCGAGCCCCGTGGTGGGCTCGTCGAGCAGCAGCACCCGCGGGTGGGTGACGAGCGCGGCAGCGAGGTCGAGCCGGCGGCGCATGCCGCCGGAGTAGGTGCGGGCAGGTCGGTCGGCGGCGTCGGTCAGGTTGAACTGGTCGAGCAGCTCGACGGCCCGGGACCGGGCGTCGGCCTTGGTGAGGTGGTTGAGGCGCCCCACGAGCACGAGGTTCTCGCGGCCGGTGAGGTTCTCGTCGACGGCGGCGTACTGACCGGCCAGGCCGATGGTGCGCCGCACGGCGTCGGGGTCGACGACGACGTCGTGGCCGCCGACCACCGCCCGCCCGGCGTCGGGCTTGAGGATGGTGGTGAGGATCCGCACCGCGGTGGTCTTGCCCGCGCCGTTGGGTCCGAGGACGCCGAGGACGGTTCCGTGGGGGAGCTCCAGGGAGACGCCGTTGAGGGCTCGTACCTCACCGAAGCGCTTCTCGAGGCCTTCGGCGACGATGGCTGACACGACCGGTCATGCTAGGTCCCGGCAGGCCGGGCCCGGCCCGGGCCCGCCGGTTCAGGTGCCGGCAGCCCGGCGGACAGCGTCGAGGATGCCCGTGTAGCCCGTGCAGCGGCAGAGGTTCCCGGCCAGTGCGATGCGGATCTCGTCGTCGGAAGGACGAGGGGTGCGTGCCAGCAGCGCCGTGGCCGAGACGAGCATCCCGGGGGTGCAGAAGCCGCACTGCACGCCACCGCAGGCGAGGAAGGCCTGCTGCAGCGGCGACAGCGCGCCATCCGCAGCGGCCAGGCCCTCGACGGTGGTGACCGACCGGCCATCGGCCTGCAGGGCCAGGAACGAGCACGAGTTCACGGGACGGCCGTCGACGAGGACCATGCACGCACCGCACTCGCAGTCGTCGCAGCCCTCCTTGGTGCCGGTGAGGCCGAGGTCGTCGCGCAGCACCGACACGAGGTTGCGGTGGACGTCGACGGCGAGCTCCTCCTCCACCCCGTTGACGGTGAGGTGGAGGGGGACGACGGGACGGACCGCGGCGGGACTCGTCATGTGGGCGCTCCGAAGGTGGTGTCGCTGGCCGGGACGGGGACCGCGCCGGCTCCGGCACGGGCCCGGGTGAGCGCGGCGGTGACCGCCCGTTCAACGATGACGGCGGTCATGGCGGCCCGGTAGGCGGCCGACCCCCGGACGTCGGAGATGGGCCGGGCGGCCTCGGACGCCGCCACCCCGGCGGCGGTGACGGCGGCGGCGAGCGCGGCCGGCTCTCCTCCGGCGCCGACGAGCGCCTGCTCGGCCGCCGTGACCCGCCGGACGGTGGGGGCCACGGCGGTGACGGCGACCCGGGCCCCGACGATGCGGCCGTCCTCGTCGAGGCCGACCACGGCGGCCGCGCCGACGACGGCGATCTCCATCTGGCGCCGGTACTCCAGACGCACGTAGGCACCCCCGCTGCGGGGTCCGCCGGGGGTGAGCTCGACGGCGGTGAGGAGCTCGTCGGGACGGGCCGTGGTGCGTCCGGGACCGACCACCAGCTCCGCCAGGGGGACCCGGCGCTCGCCGGCCGCGGCCGACCGCAGCACGGCGACGGCGTCGTGGCACAGCAGCGGCGCCACGGTGTCGGCGGCCGGCGAGGCGTTCATGACGTTGCCGCCGAGCGTGCCCGTGCCCCGGGTGGCGACGGATCCGACGATCGCGGCGGCGTCGGCGAGGGCGGTGCAGGACCCGACGACGAGAGGGTGCAGGAGCAGCTCGTCGTGGGTGGTGACGGCCCCGATGCTCAGCGCGCTGATCACCGGCGCGCTGATCACCGGCGCGCTGATCACCGGCGCGCTGATCACCGGCGCGCTGATCACCGGCGCGCTGATCACCGGCGCGCTGATCACCGGCGCGCTGATCACCTCACGTACGCCACGCAGCTCGGCCACGTGGTGCAGCGAGACCAGCGACTCCGGCAGTGGTCGACGGCCCTGACGGTGGCCGACCACGAGATCGGTGCCGCCCGCCAGCGGCACGGCGCCGGCGGCCCGGGCCGCCAGGGCGTCGGCCAGGGTGCGTGGCGCGGCGAAGGGAGCGGCGGCGCTCACGCCGACCACACCCGCTCGGGCGTGGCCGGGAGGAGGTGCACCCGTCGCCCCGTCACGCGGGCGATGGCGTTGGCCACCGCCCCCGGCGTGGGCACGGTGCACGGCTCGCCCACGCCCTTGGCGCCGAGGGGGCCGGCCAGAGGGTCGGGGAGGTCCACGAAGTCGCAGTGGATGACCGGAGCGTCAGCCGCCGTCTGGAGCTTGTAGTCGAGCAGGTGGGCGTTGCGCCGGTAGCCGTCGGAGCCGTCCGCCATGCCCTCGGTGAGGGCCTGCCCGATGCCCATGAGCACCCCGCCGCGCACCTGGCCGATGGCGCCGTCGGGATCGATGATGTGCCCCGACTCCTGCACCGCCGCCACCTCGAGGACCCGCACCACCCCGGTGCGGCGGTCCACCCGCACGCGCACGGCGTGGGCCGAGAACGTCGGGGCGGCGAAGGACTCGACCCCGAGCCGGCCGATGCAGCCCGACGGATCGCAGTCCGGGTACGGCGGCGGGTCGCCCGAGCCCCGGCCGAGCAGCAGCGTGCCGCCCTGGGCCGCAGCGGCCAGCTCACCGATCGCCACGCCCCGCGTGGGGGTGCCCCGGACCCGGACCACGCCGTCGACCAGCTCGAGGTCCTCGGGTGCCGCCTCCAGCCGGTCGGCGGCCAGGGCGCGCAGCTGATCGGCGACCTCCCCGGCGGCGGCGAGCACGGCGCGACCGTTGTTGAACATCGTCTGGCTCCCCGCCGAGCCGGCGTCGTAGGGCGCCGCGGCGGTGTCCTGGTAGACGAGCGAGAAGTCCTCGGCGGCCATGCCGAGCACGCGGGCGGCGAGCAGCGGAAGGGCCATGACGGCCCCGGACCCGTTCTCCTGGGCACCCGTGACGATCGTGCCCGACCCGTCGGCGTTCAGCTTCAGATAGGCACCGGAGGCCATGGGGAACGACGGCCAGAAGGCACAGGCCACCCCGATGGCCTCGTCGTCGGGCAGCTCCCGCCCATAGCCGATGAGCCGGGCCGCCCGCTCCAGGCATTCGGTGGCCCCGATCTGCTCGTAGACCTGGCCGGTGGCCCCGGTGTCACCGGGCCGCACCAGGTTGCGCCGGCGCAGCTCCACCGGGTCGAGCCCCACGGCACCGGCCACCTCGTCGAGGTGCTGCTCGAGGCCCCAGCAGACGGTGGGGGCGGCGGGGGCACGCACCGAGCCGGTCGGCTGGGTGTTGGTGTACACGAGGTGCGACCGCACCTCCACGTGCGGGACCCGGTAGGGGCCGACGGCGAAGTGGGCGGCCATCTGCACGGCGACGGGCTCGTCGGCGCAGTAGGCGCCGTTCTCCACGACGAGCCGGGCCCGCCGGGCGACGAAGTGGCCGGCGGCGTCGACGCCGGTCTCGTACTCCAGGATCATCCGCTCCCGGCGGTGGTCGGGGGCGAGGAACTCCTCGTGGCGGTTGAACACCACCTTGACGGGCCGCCGGGCGGCCCGGGCCAGCGCGGCGACCTGCGGCTCGAAGTGGGGCTCGCACTTGCCGCCGAACCCGCCACCGAGGAGCGGGACCACGACGCGCACGCTCGACTCGGACAGGCCCAGGGAGGCGGCCACGTGAGCCCGGGCGGCGAAGGGCACCTGCGTGGAGGAGTGGATGACGACCTCGCCGCCGTGCCACTCGGCCAGCACCGCACGCGGCTCCATGGGCACCGGCTGGGAGCCGTCGGCCACGTAGCGGCTCCGCACGACCGTGACGGCCCCGGCCAGCGCGGCTTCGGCATCGCCCTTGACGATCGAGCACCGGGTGGCCTCGTTGCCGTCGCGCAGCACGTCGCCGCTGACCTCGTAGGACGCCCAGTCCTCGTGGACGAGCGGGGCCCCCGGAGCCAGGGCCGCCTCCAGCTCGACCACGGCCGGCCGCTCCTCGTAGGTGATCTCGATGAGGGCCGCGGCCCGACGGGCGATGGCGGCGGTGCGGGCAGCCACGGCGGCCACCACCTCGCCCTCCCAGCGGACCACACCGTCGGCGAACAGCGTGCGGTCGCGCACGAACAGGCCGTGGCGCCCGATGCCGACATCGGCCGCCGTGATCACGGCCACCACGCCGGGCAGGGCCCGGGCGGCGGCGGTGTCGATGGCGACGATCCGGGCGTGGGGCACGCCGGCGAAGCGGAACGCCCCGTGCAGCATGCCGGGCACGCTCAGGTCGGCCACGTAGCGGCCCGAGCCGGTGACCTTGGCGTACCCGTCGGGGCGGATCCGGCCCCGGGGTTGGAGGCCGAGCGACACGTTCACCGGCGTCGGCTCGCCCCGCTGCCAGTTGCACCGTCGGTGAGCCGCCTCGTCGGGCCCTGCTGCAGGTCCCCGATCACCGACCCGGTCGGTCCCAGCTCCACGATCGCACCACGGTTCATCACCGCCACGGTACCGGCGATCGAGCGCCGACCGCACGAGCGCGCCGTGGTCCGACCTGATCTCGTCGCGGAACATGACGTCGGGTTCGCGGATGGGCGCCCGGTGGCCCCGCCGGCCCGGGCGGCTCGCTAGGGTGCGGCCACCCACCGGACATCGAGCACCCGTGACCACTCCCCTGCCGAACACGCGCCGATCACGGACAGGCCGGTCATGGACAGGCCGGTCATGGACAGGCCGGTGACGATCACCGAGCCGGCCCGCCGGGTGGACGTCGTGCACCGGGCCGACGTGCTCGTGGTCGGATCGGGGCCGGGTGGCCTGGC
>JBIKWW010000252.1:0-5658 GCA_044356125.1 Acidimicrobiia bacterium | reverse complement strand
GGCGCCGCTCAGCTCGGCCACCCGCAGCTCCCCCTCGCGGGTCTGGCCGCCCGAGGCGAGGAACGACCGCATCCGGGCCGTGGCCCGAGGGTCGCGCAGCGTGCGCTGGAAGTTCCAGGCCTCCTCCAGCATCCCCTCGGTCCCGTCGGGCAGCGCAGCCAGCACCGACGCCTTGGCCAGGCGCACCGCGGCGGGCGGGAACGAGGCGATCCGGCGTGCCAGGGCGTCGACGTGGGCGTCGAGCTCCCCCACCGTGGCGAAGGCCCGGTTCAGCCAGCCCCAGCGCTCGGCCGTCACCGCGTCGACGTCCACCCCGCCGAGCACCATCTCCATCGCCCGGCCCCGGCCCACCAGCCACGGCAGGCGCTGGGTCCCGGTCCCCCCGGGCAGGATGCCCAGCGGCACCTCCATCTGGTTGACGACCGTGCGGCCGAGCACCCCGAAGCGCATGTCCATCGATGCCGACAGCTCGGCGCCGCCCCCACCGACACGCCCCGCCACGGCGGCGATCGTCGGCTTGGGCATGGTGCGGAACGTCTCGCACATGCGGTGGAAGCCGTTCAGCTCGGTGGCCCGCTCCGGCTCGCCGTCGGTCGGGAAGGTGAGGATGGCCGACACGTCGAAATGGGCGATGAAGAAGTCCGGGTCGGCGCTGCGCAGCACCAGCACGCGCACGGCGTCGTCGGAGGCGGCGGCATCGGCCAGCACCATCAGGTCCCGGAACAGCGGCACCGTCATCACGTTGATCGGGGGCGCGTCGATCGTCGCGGTGCAGACACCGTCGACGAGGGCGACGCGAAGGAGCGTGAAGGCGGCGGGATCGAGCGGCATGACGGCATCGTCGCCGGTTCCCGCCGGTCGCGCCAGCCCGAGCGGGTCCAATGGACGCCCCGCATGCGCCGCCCGGCCCACGATGCGCCCGACCGCGCCCCACTAGCGTCGTCCCCGCACCGGTCGGCCTCTCGAAAGGACCTCCGACGATGAAGGCAGTGCTGCTCGCGGGCGGTCTGGGGACCCGCCTCAGCGAGGAGACCACCATCCGCCCCAAACCCATGGTCGAGATCGGCGGCATGCCGATCCTGTGGCACATCATGAAGACGTACGCCGCCCACGGCATCGACGACTTCGTCATCTGCTGCGGCTACCGGGGCGACACCATCAAGGAGTGGTTCGCCGGATACCAGCTGCGCCACCACGACGTCACCTTCGACCTCGGCCGCAACACCGTCACCTACCACCAGTCGCGCAGCGACCCGTGGCGGGTCACGCTCGTCGACACCGGGGCCGACACGATGACCGGCGGCCGCATCCGCCGCGTGGCGGACCACATCGGCGACAGCACCTTCTGCCTCACCTACGGCGACGGCGTGTCCGACGTCGACATCTCCGCCTCCCTCGCCTACCACCGTGAGCAGGGACGCGACGCCACCATGACGGTCGTGCAGCCCCCCGGCCGCTTCGGCGCCGTGCTGCTGCGCGAGGGCGAGACCGGCATCGACGCCTTCAGCGAGAAGACCGACGGCGACGGCGCCTGGATCAACGGCGGCTTCTTCGTGTGCGAGCCGTCCGTCATCGACCGCATCGCCGGCGACGCCACCGTCTGGGAGCAGGAGCCCCTACGGGGCCTCGCCGCCGACGGACAGCTCAGCGCCTGGCGCCACCGGGGCTTCTGGCAGCCCATGGACACCCTGCGCGACAAGCAGCTCCTCGAGCAGCTCTGGAGCAGCGGGAAACCACCCTGGAAGGTCTGGCCGTGATCATCGTCGACAGCGCCCTCGAGGCCCGCCACGCCGCCGGTCGGCCCGTCGTCTTCGGGCTCTACGGAGCCGGGTTCATGTCCCGGGGCATCGCCAACCAGATGCGGTACCTGCGCGGCATCCGGCTCGGGGGCATCTGCAACCGCACCGTCGCCAACGCCGTCGCCCTGTGCGTGGAGGCGGGCCTCGACCACGAGATCGTCACGACACCCGCCGGCGTCGACGCCGCGGTGGCCGCCGGCAGGGTCGCAGTGACCGACGACCCCGAGGTCCTTGCCGCGGCAACGACCCCGGAGTGCCTGGTCGAGGCCACCGGCCACGTCGAGTACGGCGCCCGTGTCGCGCTCGCCGCCATCGCCCACCGCAAGCACCTCGTGCTCATGAACGCCGAGCTCGACGGCACCGTCGGGCCCCTGCTCAAGGTCCTCGCCGACGACGCCGGCGTGATCGTCACCGGATGCGACGGCGACCAGCCCGCCGTGCAGATCAACCTGCTGCGCTTCGTGCGCCAGCTCGGGCTCGTGCCCCGGGTGTGCGGGAACATCAAGGGCCTCCAGGACCGCTACCGCAACCCCACCACCCAGGCTGGCTTCGCCAAGCAGTGGGGCCAGACCCCGGGCATGGTCACGAGCTTCGCCGACGGCACCAAGATCTCCTTCGAGCAGGCCATCGTGGCCAACGCCACCGGCATGAAGGTCGCCCAGCGGGGCATGATCGGCCTGGAGCACCGGGGCCACGTCGACGAGCTCACGACGCAGTACGACCTCGACCGCATCCGGGAGCTCGGCGGCATCGTCGAGTACGTCGTCGGCGCCCAGCCCAGCCCCGGCGTCTACGTCTTCGCCGAGGCCCACGACAGCACCCAGGCCCACTACCTCAACTACGGCAAGCTCGGCCCCGGGCCGCTCTACAGCTTCTACGTGCCCTACCACCTGACCGTGTTCGAGGTCCCCCTCTCGGTGGCCCGGGTGGTGCTGTTCGGTGACGCCCCGATCGCCCCCGCCGGCCCGCCCCGGGTCGAGGTCGTCACGCTGGCCAAGACCGACATCGCCGCCGGCTCGGAGCTCGACGGGCTCGGTGGGTACCTCACCTACGGCATGTGCGAGAACACCGGCACCGCCCGGGACGCCCAGCTGCTGCCGATCGGGCTGGCCGAGGGCTGCCGGATGCGCCGGGCCGTCCCCCGTGACGCCGCGCTCACCTTCGCCGACGTCGAGCTGCCCGAGGGCACGATCGTGCACGACCTGTGGCGGCGCCAGCAGGCCCACTTCGGGCTCCCCGGCGTCCCCGCCTGAGCCGCCGTCCCGCCCGAGCCGCCCTCCCGCCCGAGCCGCCGTCCCGCCCGAGCCGCCCTCCCGCCCGAGCCGCCGTCCCGCCCGAGCCGCCGTCCGGCCCGAGCCGCCCTCCGGCGGGCGTCAGCGCCCGATGCCCTCGTAGCGGGCGAAGCGGGCCGGATCGAGCATGCGGCGTCCGTCGATCACGGGGACGTCGAGGCCCAGCCCGCCCAAGACCCGGTCCAGGTCTCGGTACTGCTCCCAGCGCGTCGTCAGCACGACCGCATCGGCACCGCGGACGGCCTCCTCCAGCTCGTCGACGAACGCCACCGACGCCTCGAGGACCTTGGCCGCCTCGTGCGCAGCCACCGGATCATGGACGGTCACGCTCGCTCCGGCGTCGACCAGCAGACCGACGATGGCGATCCCGGGCGACTCCCGGATGTCGTCGGTGCCCGGCTTGAAGGCCACGCCGAGCACCGTCACCCGCCGACCGCGCAGGTCGGGCAGATGGCGACGCAGCAGGTCGATCATGCGCCCGGGCTGAGCGGCGTTGAGCTCGATCACCGACCGCAGGACGTTCATCGGGGAGCCGTGCCGGTCGCCGTAGGCGATGAGCGCCTTGACGTCCTTGGGGAAGCACGAACCGCCGAATCCGCAGCCCGCCCACAGGTAGCTGGTCATGCCCGGGGTGATGCGGCGGCCGTCGACGATCGGCGAGAAGCGGCGGTCGAGGTGCACGCCGGTCAGGGCGTCCGTGACGTCGACACCCACCGCCGCGCACAGGTTGCCGATCTCGTTGGAGTACGAGATGAGCGTCGCCAGCAGCGAGTTCGCGGCGTACTTGATCATCTCGGCCGTGGTCGGCGTGGTCCGCACCACGTCGACACCGGCGAACGGGGCGTAGAGCTCGGCCAGAACGTCGCGCGTCCGGTCGTCGATCCCGCCGAGCACGATGCGGTCGGGGTGCAGGAAGTCCCCCACCGCCTCGCCCTCACGCAGGAACTCGGGGTTCATGCCGAGCCCGAACCCCGATCCCGCCCGCCTGCCCGAAGCTGCCTCGAGGGTGCGGGCCACGAGCCCCTCGGTCGTGCCCGGTACCACCGTGCTCTTCACGACCACCACGTGGTAGCCGTCCTTGAGGGCCAGCGCCGCCCCGATCTCCCGGCTCACCTGCTCGATGAAGCTGAGGTCGATCTGCTCGCCGTCGAAGGGAGTGCCGACGGCGATGAGCGTGAGGTCGGTGTCGAGCACGGCCCGGCGCAGGTCGGTCGTGGCCCGCAGACGGGTCCCCACGACGCCTTCGAGCAGCTCGTCGAGCCCCGGCTCGTAGATCGGTGAGCGACCCTGGTTGATCAGCGCGACCTTGGCCTCGTCGACGTCGATGCAGACGACCTCGTGGCCGACGGCGGACAGGCAGACCCCGGACACGAGCCCGACGTAGCCGGTCCCGGCGATGGACACCTTCATGGCTCAGGCCTCCTCAGCCTCGGGATGGTCGTGGTACCACAGCAGGGACCGGCGCAGACCATCGGCCAGCCCGACCAGGGGCTCGTAGCCGAGCTCGGTCCGGGCCTTGGCGATCACCGGGCACCGGCGGTTGGGGTTGTCGACGAGATAGGCGGCGTCGTCGCTGGGACGGCGCACCACCGAGCCCCGGTACCCGAAGAGGTCACGGGCCGTCGCCACCACCATCTCGGCCAGGTCGGCCATGGAGATCTCGGGGGACTCGGTGCCCACGTTGTAGGCCTCACCCGGCCGCCCCCGCAGGAGGATCCGGTAGTAGCCCACCACCGCGTCGGCGATGTAGCAGAACGTGCGCGTGGGCGAACCGTCGGAGTGCATGACGATGTCGCGTCCGTTCATCACGTCCCGGGCGAAGTCGGGCAGCACCCGGGCGTCGGTGATCTTCAGCCCCGGCCCGTAGTTGTTGAAGGGGCGGGCCACCTTCACGGGCAGGCCGTAGGCCCGGGCGAAGTTCACGCACAGCGTCTCGCCGTAGCGCTTGGACTCGTCGTAGCAGGCCCGCGGACCGGTGCACGAGACGTTGCCCCGGTAGGTCTCGGGCGTGGGGATCTGGTCGGGCGTCGGGTCCCCGTAGATCTCGCTCGTCGAGAAGTAGAGGAAGCCGCGCACGGGCCGGGTCCCGTCGCGCCGGGCGTTGGCGTGGTCGAGCAGGTTGCGCAACCCGTCGACGTTGGCGTCCATCGTCTCGATGGGATGCAGCCGGTAGTACTTGGGCGAGGCGATCGAGGCCGCGTGCACGATGTAGTCGGCCTCGGGGGCGTCGGCCGGGTAGGGATCGCGCACGTCGTGGCGGCGCAGCTCGAGGTGCGGGTCGCCGCGCAGGTCCTCCAGCCATCGGGGCACACCACGCGAGTAGTTGTCGAACACCGTGACCGGGACGGGCCTGGCGGCCGTGCGGTTCCAGTGCAGCACCGACTGCACCAGGTAGTAGCCGAGGAACCCACCCCCGCCCACGATCAGCAGACGGCCGCCGTCCATCGATGCGAAGTCGGCGTCCAGGCGACTGCCGATGTCGGCCAGGTCGTGGCCGACGACGTCGCGCCCGTTCCGGAGCCCCGCGCTCATCGGTTCCGCGCTCATCGGTTCCGCGCTCATCGGTT
>JBIKWW010000017.1:0-18736 GCA_044356125.1 Acidimicrobiia bacterium | reverse complement strand
GGGTCGGCCCCGACGGGCATCCGCGACTGGATGTAGTCGTCGAAGTGCTCGAAGGCCTTCTCGCAGACCTCGAGGAGGAGGGCGTCCTTGTCGGCGAAGTGGCGGTACAGCGACGGGGCCGTGCAGCCCACCCGCGCCGTGATCGAGCGGATGGACACGGCCTCGGGGTCGGTCCGCTCCACCAGCAGCGCCTCGGCGGCGTCGAGGATCTCGGCCCGCAGACGGTCCCCTTCGCCCCGCCGCGCCCGGGCGCGGGTCCGGATACCACCATCGGTGGCGACCGGGGCGTCCGGTACGGCGGGAGCGGGGTCGGTCAGGGTCATGTCGTCGGGCAGGTGCGTTCAGCTCAGGTGCCGGACCCTCCGCGGGCGGCGCCGGCCGGGACCATCTCCAGGGTACCGGAGGTCGGCGGGACGTCGTCGAGCTCGACGTGCTCGCTGAGCCCGATGCGCTGCTGCAGCCGCCGCAGCGGGGCGGGAGCCCACCAGTTGGCCTCACCCGCCAGCCGCATGAAGGCGGGGACCAGCGTCGCCCGGATCACGAACGCGTCGGCCAGCACGGCCAGGGCCAGGCCGAGGCCGAACAGCTTGATGAACATGACCCCCGAGGTCGCGAAGGCCAGGAACACGACGGCGATCAGCACGGCGGCGGCGGTGACGATGCGGCCGGTCCGCTCCAGGCCCAGGGCCACCGCCCGGGTGTTGTCCAGGCCCCGGTCGTGCTCCTCCTTGATGCGTGACAGCAGGAACACCTCGTAGTCCATGGACAGGCCGAAGGCGATGCAGAACATGAGGATCGGGGTGGTGATGTCGATCGTGCCCGTCGGGGTGAAGCCGAGCAGGCCGCTCAGGTGACCCTCCTGGAAGATCCACACCATGGCCCCGAAGGTGGCCGACAGCGACAGGACGTTCAGCAGGATCGCCTTGATCGGCACGAGCAGACCGCCGAAGAGCAGGAACAGCACGACGAACGTGACCGTGGCGATGATGCCCAGAGCGAGCGGCAACCGGTTGAACAGCGCCTCCTTGGAGTCGACGAGCTGTGCCGAGGGGCCACCGAGGAGGACCTCGTCGACCGGGGCGTCGACCCGCTCGAGTCGGTGGACGAGACGCTCACCGGCGGGTGACACGGGCTCGACCGAAGGGACCACCGACAGCCACGTGGCATCGGCGTCGGCCGGACCGAACCGCACGCTCGAGGGGTTGGGCGGACCCACCTGCTCGCCCCCGGCGAAGCTCCCGTCACGGGAGTCGACCCGGGCGACGCCGTCGACGGCCGAGAGCGCCTGGGCGTAGGGCTTCAGGTCCGTCCCGGCGGCCAGCCTCGGCAGCACCACCTCGACCGATCCGGCCTCCCGGGCGCCGAAGTCCCGGGCGATGACCTCCTGGGCCTGGCGGCTGGAGGCGCTCTCGGGCAGCACCCGGTGGTCGCTCAGGCCGAAGCGGATCGACAGGAAGGGGGCACCCAGCAGGAGCAGCACCGCCGAGGCCGACAGGGCGATCGCGACCGGCCGGCGCATCACGGCGAGGGCGATGCGGTGCCACATCCCCTGCTCGGGATCGATGCGGCGACGGGACCGGCCGGGGAGCCGGATCCGCCCGGCGTCGACCCGGTCACCGAGCGTCGCCAGGAGGGCCGGCAGGACCACCACCGCAGCCAGGGCGGCGAGCAGCGAGACGGCGATGCCGGCATACGCGAAGGACCGGAGGAAGGCGAGCGGGAAGACGAGCAGCGCCGACAGCGAGATCGCGACCGTCAGCGCGCTGAACACCACGGTACGGCCGGCCGTCCTGATCGTCCGGACCACGGCGTCCTCCACCGGCCATCCGGCGGCGCGCTCCTCCCGGAAGCGCGACACCACGAACAGGGCGTAGTCGATGGCCAGACCGAGCCCCATGGCGGTGGTCAGGTTGAGCGAGAAGATCGAGACCTGGGCGAAGCGGTTGATGACGTCGAGGACGAGGAACGTGCTCAGGACCGTCATGGCGCCGATGGCCAGCGGCAGGGTGGCCGCGGCCAGACCCGAGAAGACCAGGATCAGCAGCAGCAGGGTGACGGGGAGGGCGATCAGCTCGGCCTTCTTCAGGTCCGACTCGACCGACTCGCCCACCTGGCGGAACACCTCGGCCTCACCCGTCACGACCGAGCGGAGGGGCCCCTCGTCGATCCGGTACCCGGGTCCGAGCTCCTCGATGCGGTCGCGGACGGCGTCCTCGTCGCCGGTGATGCGGGCCAGCACGAGGGCCCGGTCACCCTGCTCGCTGCGCAGCGGGGGAGCCTGCAGGGACCAGTACGACACGACGTTGGCCACGCCCGGCTCGGCGGCCAGGCGGGCCGTGAGGGCCTGGCCGGCGGCGGCGCTGGCGGCCGAGTCGACCGATCCGTCGGCCGCCGTGGTGACCAGCACGAGGTTGGGCACACCCCCGCCGAAGCGCTCCTCGACGATGGTGCGGGCCCGGGCCGAGGGGGAGGACGGGTCCTCGAAGCCGCCGGCGGACAGCTTGCCGGCGACGCCCCCGCCGAGCATCCCGGCGATGGCGGTGAAGAGGGCGGCGAGCACCAGGACGAGGCGGCGCCGCCGCGTGATGAAGCGGGCGAAGGAGGCAGGCATGTCGAGGCTCCGCTCAGTGACCGGTCGCCGCAGGGCGGCCGATGGCAAGGCTGGGGTGGGGGTCGGGACGTCCGGCGGCGGTGGCCCGGCGGGCGTCCGCCCGGCGGGCGTCCCGGACGGCGGCGCCGAGGGAGGCGGCGTGGTCGAGGCCGGCCCGGTCGAGGCGGTCGACCCGGGCGGCGAATTCGAGGTCTAGGGGCACGGGGTCCTCCGGCGGATGCTGTAACACCTCTACGGTAGTGGTGTTAGTAACGCCGTTACTGTCGCGGTACGTGGCCGTGATGTCAAGGGTGACACTGGTCTCGCCGCCCCCTGGAGGCCAGCACCCTGGCTCCCCGGTGAAGGCTGGGCGTCTCAGTGAAGGCTGGGCGTCTCGGTGAAGGCTGGGCGTCTGAGGAGTTCCGGGCGCGTCGAACTGCCCAGCGTTCAGGGGCGTGCGCAGCCTTCGGGTCGGCCCCCGGTGAAGGCTGGTCGTCTCGGTGAAGGCTGGTCGGTCCCGGTGAAGGCTGGGCGCTGGAGCAGCCGGCCGGATGACCGCTCGGGGCCGTCAGGGGGCCGTCAGGGGGGCGTCAGGGGGCCGTCAGGGGCCGTCACGGGGGTGTCAGGGGGTGTCGTCGGCGAGCACGATCGAGATCGTGGGGGCGTCACCCTCGGTGAGGCGCACGTCGCCGGTCACCGAACCGGCGGCCACGAGGTCGGCCACGCCGGTGCGCAGGGCCTCGATCCGTTCGGGGGTGTCGGTCACGGCCACGGCCGCCACGGGCGCCCGCATCGACCTCCGGGCCTCGGTCTTGGCCCGCCGGATGGCCACCAGCACGTCCATGGCCAGGTCGAGCGGCGCCGTCGCCGCCGTCGCCGCCGTCCCCAGCTCGCCGACCGATGGCCAGGCCGCGGTGTGCACCGACGCCCCGTTCCACCACCGCCACGTCTCCTCGGCGGCGTAGGGCAGGAACGGAGCGAAGAGCCGCTGGAAGGCCGACAGGCAGAGGGTGAGGGCGTGCCGGGCCGACGCCGACGCCGACGCATCGATCCCGTCGCCGCCGTAGGCGCGGACCTTCACGAGCTCCACGTACCCGTCGCAGAACGCCCAGAACGCCTGCTCGGTGCGCTCCAGGGCCCGGGCGTAGTCGAAGCCGTCGAAGGCGACGGTCGCCTCCCCGATCACGGCCCCGAGCCCGGCCAGCTGGGCGCGGTCCACGGGCTCGGTGACGAGCGCGGCGTCGGCGGCGTCGCCGCCGGTGATCCCGAGCACGAACTTCGACGCGTTCAGCAGCTTGATGGCCAGCTTGCGGCCGATCTTCATCTGCCCCTCGTCGAACGCCGTGTCGACGCCGAGGCGGGCCGAGCTCGACCAGTAGCGGACGGCGTCGGCGCCGTAACGGTCGAAGAACTCCATCGGCGTCACGACGTTGCCCACCGACTTGGACATCTTCTTGCGGTCCGGATCGAGGATCCAGCCCGAGATCGTGGCGCCGTACCAGGGCAGGGAGCCGTGCTCGTGATGGGCCCGCACGACGGTTCCGAACAGCCAGGTGCGGATGATGTCGTGCGCCTGGGGTCGGATGTCCATGGGGAAGACACGGCCGAACAGGTCGTCGTCGTCGGTCCACTTGCCGGCGATCTGGGGCGTCAGCGACGACGTGGCCCAGGTGTCCATGACGTCGGGATCCCCGACGAACCCACCCGGCCGACCGCGCTGGTCCTCGGTGCGGCCCGGCGGCACGTCGGTCGAGGGATCGATCGGGAGGTCGGCCTCGGCGGGCACGATCGGGTGGTCGTGGTCGACCTCCCCCTCGGCGGTGAGCGGGTACCAGACCGGGAAGGGCACCCCGAAGTAGCGCTGGCGGCTGACGAGCCAGTCGCCGGTGAGCCCCTCGACCCAGTTGGCGTAGCGGTGGCGCATGTGGTCGGGGAACCACTGCAGCTCCTCGCCCCGGGCGACGAGTGCGGCCCGCAGGTCGGCGTCGCGCCCCCCGTTGCGGAGGTACCACTGCCTCGTGGTGACGATCTCGAGGGGTCGGTCCCCCTTCTCGAAGAACTTCACCGGGTGCGTGATCGGCCGGGGCTCGCCGAGCAGATCACCCGACGCCCGCACCAGTTCGACGGTCGCCGCCTGGGCCTGCTTGACCGAGCGCCCGACCAGCGATCCGTAGGCGCGCCGACCTTCCTCCGAGGTGATCCACGGCGCATCGCCGACGACCCGGCCGTCCTTGCCGATCACCGGACGCGTGGGGAGCTGCAGCTCCCGCCACCACGTGACGTCGGTCGTGTCGCCGAACGTGCAGATCATGGCGATCCCGGTGCCCTTCTCCGGGTCGGCCAGGCGGTGGGCCAACACCGGCACCTCGACGCCGAAGACGGGCGTGCGCACGGTGCTGCCGAAGAGCGGCTGGTACCGGGGATCGTCGGGGTGGGCGACGAGGGCGACGCACGCCGGGAGCAGCTCGGGGCGGGTCGTGTCGATGACCACCCGGCCCGAGCCGTCGGTGCGGGCGAAGGCGATCTGGTGGTACGCCCCGGGCATCTCCTTGTCGACGAGCTCGGCCTGGGCGACGGCGGTCTGGAAGTCGATGTCCCACAGCGTCGGCGCCTCGGCCTGGTAGGCCTCGCCCCGCGCCAGGTTGCGCAGGAAGGCCCGCTGGCTCACCCGGCGGGCGTCGTCGATCGTCGTGTACAGCAGGGACCAGTCCACCGACAGCGCCAGGGTGCGGAACAGGTGCTCGAAGGCCTGCTCGTCCTCGGTGACGAGGCGGCGGCACAGGTCGAGGAAGTTCGGTCGGCTGACCGGAGTGCGGTCCCGCCGGTCCTTGGGGACGTTTCCGGCGTAGGGCGGCTCGAAGCCCTCCACGTAGGGCAGCGAGGCGTCGCAGCTCACCCCGAAGTAGTTCTGCACCCGGCGTTCCGTGGGCAGGCCGTTGTCGTCCCACCCCATCGGGTAGAAGACGGCCTTGCCGCGCATGCGCTGGTACCGGGCGATCGTGTCGGTCTGGGTGAAGGAGAACACGTGACCGACGTGCAGCGACCCCGACACGGTGGGCGGCGGCGTGTCGATGGCGAAGACCCGGTCACGGGTGGCGGTGCGGTCGAAGGCGTAGATGCCCTCGGCGTCCCATACCGATCCCCACTTCCCCTCGAGGCCGTCGAGGCTGGGCTGATCGGGGACCTGCGCGGACATGGCCCGAGAGGTTACCGGTGGCCCCCGTGGGCTCCGGTCGTCGGCCCCGCTCCTAGGCTCGTGGCCATGCTCCGCCTGCACGACACCGCCGTCGGCGCGCCGGTCGAGATCCGGCCCCGGGAAGAGGGCAGGTTCTCCTTCTACGCGTGCGGCCCGACCGTCTACGACTACCCGCACCTCGGGCACGGGCGCGCCGTCCTCACCTGGGACATCATCCGCCGCTTCCTGGAATGGCGCGGCCTCGAGGTCCACCACGTCTCCAACATCACCGACATCGACGACAAGATCATCGAGCGGGCCCGGGCCACCGGACAGTCGGCCGAGTCGGTCGCCGTGCGCTACGAAGACGAGTGGTGGAAGGCCATGGACCGCCTCGGCGTCCACCGGCCGCACGACCAGCCGCACGCGACGGCCTACGTCGCCGAGATGGTCGAGCTCATCAGCGCGCTGATCGATCGGGGCTTCGCCTACGACACGTCGACCACCGTCTACTTCTCCCCGTCGGGAGTCGAGGGCTACGGCCTGCTGGCCCGCCAGGACGTCGACACGCTGCTGGCCGGCGCCCGGGTCGAAGGGGACCCGGAGAAGCGCAACCCGATCGACTTCGCCCTCTGGAAGAAGGCCGCCGGTCCCGAGGATCTGCCCCAGTGGGATTCGCCCTGGGGGCCGGGGCGGCCGGGGTGGCACACCGAGTGCGTGGTGATGTCGCTCGGGATCCTCGGCGACGGCTTCGACCTGCACGGCGGGGGCTTCGACCTGATGTTCCCCCACCACGAGAACGAGCGGGCCCAGGCCGTCGCCATGGGCAACGAGTTCGCCCACCACTGGGTGCACCACGGCTTCATCGAGATGGGGGGCGAGAAGATGTCGAAGAGCCTCGGCAACTTCACGACCCTCACCGAGCTGCTCGACCGCCACGACCCCCGCGCCTACCGCCTGCTCGTGCTGCGCGCCCACTACCGCTCGCCGGTGGAGGTCACCCCCGAGCTGATCGCCGAGGCGACCTCGGCGCTCGAACGCATCGACGGCCTGGCCCGCCGGGCCGGTCTGCGGATCGAGAGGGCGGCCGGCCTCGCCGCCGCCCGGGCCGACGCGGGGCTCGACCGGGACGAGATCGACCGCTTCGCCGAACGGATGGACGACGACCTCGACACCCCGGCGGCGACGGCCCGGATCTTCGAGCTCGTCCGCCGGGCGAATGCGGCAGCCGACGCCGGTGACGCGGTCACGGCCCGTCGCCTCGGCGCCACCGTGCTCGAGCTGGCCGGGGCCCTGGGGCTGTTCGCAGCGGCCACCGGGGACGTCGACGCCGCCACCCTCGACACCGTGGCCCGGCTCGACGCCGCCCGGGCCGCCCGGGACTTCGCCACCGCCGACGCCCTCCGCGCCGCCCTGCAGGCCGACGGCTGGGTGGTCGAGACGACCAAGGCCGGCACCACGGTCCGGCGCGCCTGACCGGCGGGTCCCCCGGGACCGTCCCGAGCACGCCCCGAGCACGCCCCGAGCACGCCCCGGGACCGTTCCGGAGGCCTCCAGGGGAACCGACCTGATCGGGCCCGCCGGTTCGCGGCTAGGGTGCCCCCACGTGCCCGTGGGGCACCCACCACCGCCGGTGCCCTCGGTGCCGGCCCTGAGCAAGCAAGGAGCCGTGGTCGCTGTGGCCGTCGGTGTCGTCAAATGGTTCAACGCCGAGAAGGGCTACGGCTTCATCACCGGAGAGGGTGGGCCCGATGTCTTCGTGCATTGGAAGGCCATCCAGAAGGAGGGCTACCGCACGCTGGAGCCCGGTGAGCGGGTCACCTACGAGGTGAAGACCACCGACCGCGGCCCCCAGGCCGTCGAGGTCAAGTCCGCCTAGGCCGTCCGGCCACGAATCGGCCACGCTCCAGGCGTGGCCCCCGGCTCATGAGCAGGTCCTCGCCATCGACGGGTCGCGCCTCGCCTCCGGCGACGCGTGCCCCGTTGCCACGCGGCTTCTGGGTGATCTGGACGACGGTCGTGCTCGACCTGGTCGGCTTCGGCATCGCCATCCCCGTCCTCCCGCTCCTGGCCAAGAACCGCTTCGGCCTCGACGGGCTGGCCCTCGGGGTGCTGCTGGCCACCTTCTCCCTCGCCCAACTCGTCGCCGCCCGCCCCATGGGCCGGCTATCGGACCGCATCGGGCGCAAACCCCTGATCGTCACGTCCCTGGTGGGGACGAGCGTCGGGTCCTTCCTCACCGCGCTGGCCCCGGCCGCCTGGGTGCTCTACGTCGCCCGGCTCGTGGACGGCGCGTCGGGGGCCAGCGCCTCGGTGGCCCAGGCCGCCGTGGCCGACCTGGCGCCGCCCGAGGAGCGGGCGCGGCTGCTCGGCTTGCTCGGGGCCGCCTTCGGGATCGGGTTCACCATCGGCCCGGCCATCGGCGGGGTCGCGGCCTGGCTCGGCGGACCCCGGGCCCCGTTCGTGGTGGCCGGTGTGGTGGCCGCCGTCAACGCCGTGGCGGCCGTCCTGCGGCTCCCCGAGACCCGCTCCGAGCGGGTGGCCGAGGCCCCCCTGGCGGGCACGTCCGCCGGCGGCGTGCGGACGTGGCGGGAAGGGGCCTTCCCCCGCATCCTGCTCCTGAGCTTCCTGGCGACCTTCGCCTTCTCGGCGTTCGAGGGCACCTTCGCCCTCTTCGCCGACGAGCGCCTGGGGTTCGGTGAGGCCCAGGCGGCGTGGGCGTTCGCCTTCGTCGGGCTGCTGGTGAGCGCCGTGCAGGGCGGCCTGGTCGGCCCGGTGGTGCGTTCGCAGGGCGAGCGGCGGGTGCTGCAGGTGGCCTACGTGGCCGTCGGGGCCGGGTTGGTCGTCATGACGGCGGTCCAGGGCTGGCCCGTGCTGCTCGTCGCCCTCGCGCTCCTGTGCGTCGGCCAGGGGCTGGCCATCCCGGCACTGGGGTCCTACACCGTCGGCCGCATCCATCCCGACGTGCGCGCCGAACTGCTCGGAGTGGGTCAGTCGGCTTCGGCCGGAGCCAGGGTGGCGGGCCCCATCGTGGGCAACGTCCTGCTGACCCACGTGTCCACCGGCGCCCCCTACGCCATGGGCGCGATGGTCCTCGTGGTCGTCGTGGTGCTCGCCCTGACCCTGCCCTGACCGGCCCTGACCCGGCCCCGCCTGACCCGGCCCCGCCCCGACCCGGCCGGTCCGTTCGCGGTCGGTGCGCTCCGATGCGTCAGCATCGCAGGATGCGTCCCGACGACCTCCTCCGCGACCCCCACCCGCTCAGCCGTCGCACCATGGTCGGCCGTCGGGGGGCGGTGGCCACCTCCCAGCCGGTCGCCGCCCAGGCCGGGATGTGGGTGCTGCAGCAGGGGGGAACCGCCGTCGATGCCGCCATCGCCACGGCGGCGGCCCTGACCGTCGTGGAGCCCACCTCGAACGGCATCGGCAGCGATGCGTTCGCGCTCCTCTGGGCCGAGGGGTCCCTCCACGGCCTCAACGGGTCGGGGCCGGCCCCGGCCTCGCTGACGCCCGACGCCGTCCGGTCGGCGGGGCACGGGGCCATGCCCGAGCTGGGATGGCTTCCCGTCACCGTGCCGGGTGCGGTGGGCGCATGGGCGGCCCTGCACGCCCGGTTCGGCCGGCTCCCGTTCGAGCAGGTGCTGGCCCCGGCGATCGAGCTCGCCGAGGACGGGTTCGCCCTGACCCCCGTCGTGGCCCGCTCCTGGGCCCTGGCGGAGCGTGGGTTCGACGCGCACCGCGGCGATCCTGCGCTCGCCGGGTGGTTCGCCACGTTCCTTCCCGGGGGTCGCTCCCCGTCCGTCGGGGAGATCGTGCGGTTCCCCGACCATGCGGCGACGCTGCGGGAGATCGCGCGGAGCGGGGGTGCCTCGTTCACCGGGGGTCGCCTGGCCGAGGCGATCGGTGCGTTCGCCGCAGCGACGGGTGGTCATCTGCGCGCTGATGATCTCGCCGCCCACCGGCCCGAGTGGGTGTCGCCGATCTCGACCTCGTACCGGGGCGTCGACGTGTGGGAGATCCCGCCCAACGGCCAGGGGATCACGGCCCTGACGGCTCTGAACATCCTGGAGGGATTCGATGCCGACGAGCTGACGGCGGGCGACGGCCGCGCCCTGCACCTGCAGATCGAGGCGATGAAGCTGGCCTTCGCCGACGCCGCCGCCTGGGTCGCCGATCCCCGCCGGGCCGACGTGCCGGTGCCTGGCCTGCTCGACAAGGCCTATGCGGCGACGCGCCGGACCCGGATCGGGGAGTCGGCCGCCGTGCCCACGGCCGGTGAACCGCCGCGGGGCGGCACCGTGTACCTCTGCACCGCCGACCGCGACGGCTCGATGGTGAGCTTCATCCAGAGCAACTACCAGGGCTTCGGCTCGGGCGTGGTGGTGCCCGGCACGGGCATCGCCCTGCAGAACCGGGGCGCCGGCTTCTCGCTCGACCCCGCCCACCCCAACGTCCTCGCCCCCGGCAAGCGTCCGTACCACACGATCATCCCGGGCTTCCTGACCCGTGACGGGGCGCCCCTCGGTCCCTTCGGCGTGATGGGTGGGTTCATGCAGCCGCAAGGTCACGTCCAGGTCGTGCTGCGCACGGTCGACGAGCACCTGGGCCCGCAGGCCGTCCTCGACGCACCGCGCTGGCGCTGGGAACAGGGCACGACCGTGTGGGTCGAGCCCCGGTTCCCCGACGACGCGGTGGCCGAGCTCGGCCGACGGGGCCACGACGTGCGGATCGTGCGCGAGCCCAGCGCCTACGGACGGGGCCAGATCATCCGGCGTCATGGCAGCGCGCTCCTGGCCGGTTCGGAGTCGCGGGCCGACGGCCAGGCGCTCGTGTGGTGAGCGTCGTCGGGTGAGCGCGTCCGGAGCCCTCCACGTCCTGGCCGACGACCGCACGGGCGCGCTCGAGACGGCCGGGCTGTGTGCCGACCGGGGTTGCGGGCCCGTGGCCGTCGACGTGCTCGGCGGTCCGCCCGGACCCGGTGTCGGGGTGGTGCGGGTGACCGATCTGGGCAGCCGCCACCGTCCCCCGGCCGAGGCGGAGGCCGCCGTCGAGGCGGCGCTCGGGCACCCGGCGGCGGGGTATGGCCGGGCCACCGGGGCGCACAAGATCGACTCGTCGTTGCGTGGCAACTGGGCCGCGGAGCTCGTGGCGCGCCGCCGCCGGGCTTCCCATGTCGTGGTCGTGGCGGCCCTGCCCGGGCTCGGGCGGACGTGCCGCGGGGGTGTGGTGCTCGTCGACGGGGTTCCGGTCGCCGACGGGCCGGCCGGCCGGGATCCGCGCAGCCCCGTGCGCTGGAGCGAGCCGTGGCGCCATCTGGTGGCGGCGGGCGCTCGGCGAGAGGACGTGGCCGCCGTGGGGGACGCCGACGACCTGGCGACGTGGCTCGACGGCGACGGCGGCTTCGTCGTGTGCGACGCCGCCAGCGAGGCCGACCTCGACGCGATCGCGGCGGTGTGGGGGCGCGCCGTCACCGGCTCGGTGGCGCCGTCGCAGCTGGTGCTGGCGGGCACGGCCGCGGCCGTCGCGGCCGGGGCCGCCGCCCGGTGCGGCTCGGGAGTGACGCCCCCGCCGGTGCTGCCGGCGCGACCGGTGGTCGTCGTCTGCGGCAGTCTGCATCCGGCGGCCCGGGGCCAGCTCGCCGCCGTCGAGGGCCTCCCCGGCGTCGAGGTGATCGCCTCCCCCGAGATGACGGGACCGGTCGATCCGGCGTCGGCGGGCGTCGTCGCCGCGCGGCTGGCCGCCCGGGCCTGGGAGACGGTCGCCGCCCGGGGAGCGGCCACGCTGGTGGTGCTCGGGGGTGACACGGCCGCGGCGGTGCTCGGGGACCGCCCCGTGACCGTGTTCGGGACGCTCGCGCCGGGGACCCCCTGGTGCCGGGTCGACGGGCTCACCGTCGTGACGCGCTCGGGCGGGTTCGGCGACGCCGCCGCCCTGGCCCGTCTGCTGTCGGCGAGGATGCACCCGTGAGCACACCACCGCTGGGCATCACCATGGGCGACGCCTCCGGCGTCGGGCCCGAGATCGTGCTGCGCGCCCACGCCGAGGGCCGTCTGCCCCCCGACGTCGTCGTGTACGGCGATGCCGCCGTCCTGCGCCACGGGGCCCGCCTCCTCGGCCTCGACGACCTGGTCGTGGTCGGCGTCGAGCCCCCGTTCGCCGTCGAGCCCCCGGACCCGGGCGCCCTCCGGGTCGTCGATCTGGGCCTCCTGCGTGCCGAGGACCACACCCCCGGGGTGCTGAGCGCGGCCGCCGGGGCCGCCGCCCGCAGCTACGTCGAGCGGGCCACGCTCGACGCCCTCGCCGGCCGGATCTCGGCGGTCGTGACGATGCCGATGAACAAGGAGGCGACGCAGCTCGGCGACCCCGCCTTCGTGGGCCACACCGAGTACATCGCCGGCCTGTGCGGGGCCGAACGGGTGACGATGATGCTCACCAACGGGCCGCTGGCGGTGACCCACGTGAGCACCCACTGCTCGCTGCGCGAGGCGATCGACCGCGTGCGGGCCGACCGCGTGCTCGACGTCATCCGCCTCACCGACGCCACGCTGCGGCGCTTCCTCGACCGGCCCCGGGTGGCGGTGTGCGGCCTGAACCCCCACGCCGGGGAGCACGGTCTGTTCGGCCACGAGGACACCGAGCACATCGCCCCCGCCATCGCCGCCGCCCGGGAGGAGGGGATCGACGCCAGCGGCCCGCACCCCGCCGACACGGTGTTCCACCAGGCCGTGCACGGGGGCCGCTACGACGCCATCGTCTGCATGTACCACGACCAGGGCCACGGGCCCATGAAGCTCATGGCGTTCGACACCGGTGTCAACGTCTCCGTCGGCCTGCCCATCGTGCGGACCTCGGTCGACCACGGCACGGCGTTCGACATCGCCTGGACGGGACGGGCCTTCCTCGACTCGCTCCTGCACGCCATCGACTGGGCCCGGCGGCTGGGCACCCCTCGGTCGGCCGGTCGTCCGGTGCCGCGGTGAGCGTCTCCTTCACCCGGGTGCGGGTGCCCCTGGACGAGCCGGTCCTGGGCGGGCCCGACGGCGTCGCCATCGCCACCGACGCCACGCTGGCGGCGTGCGGGGTGGCCCTCCGACCCGGATCGCGGGTGGCCATCGCCGTCGGGTCTCGCGGCATCGCCGATCTGGTCACCGTGGTCCGGCAGGTGGCGGCCTGGGCCCGGGCCCAGGGCGCGGAGCCGTTCCTCGTTCCCGCCATGGGCAGCCACGGTGGCGCCACGCCCGAGGGCCAGCGCGCCGTCATCGAGTCATCCGGCCTGACCGCCGCCACCGGGCTGGCCATCGAGGCGGGCAGCGACGTCGTGGAGCTGCCCCGGGGCGGGTGCCCGGTCCCCGTCCACACGTCCGCGGCGGCGGCCGCTGCCGAGGCCACCGTGCTCGTCAACCGGGTGAAGCCCCACACCGACTTCCACGGCCGCTGGGAGAGCGGCCTGGCCAAGATGGCCGCCATCGGCCTGGGCCAGCGGGTGCAGGCCGAGGCGCTGCACGCCCACGGCGTCCCGGGCCTGCGCCGGCTCATGCCGCAGGTGGCCGCCCAGGTGCTGGCCCACGGCAACGTCGTGCTCGGTGTGGGCATCGTCGAGAACGCCGCCGACCGCACCATGCACGTCGAGGCCATTCCCGCCGACCGCATCATGGATCGCGAACCGGAGCTGCTCGAGATCGCCCGTCGCCACATGCCCCGACTCCCGGTCGAGCGGCTCGACGTGCTGCTCGTCGACCGCATGGGCAAGGACATCAGCGGCGTCGGCATGGACACCAACGTGATCGGCCGCCGACTGATCGCCGGGGAGCCGGAGCCGGACTCGCCGCGCATCACGATGATCGCCTGCCACGCGCTCACCCCCGCCTCCCATGGCAACGCCACCGGGGTGGGACTGGCCGACGTGATCACCGCCTCGCTGGCCGGGGCCATCGACCACCCGGTCACGACCACGAACATCGTCACATCCGGCTTCCTCCTGCGGGGCAAGCTGCCGCTGGTGGCCCCCGATGCGGCCACGGCCTGGGCCTGGTGCCTGCGCGGCGCCACGATCGTTGACCCGGCAACGGTCCGGGCGGCCCGGATCGTCGACACCCTCCACCCCCACGAGCTGTGGGTGAGCGACGCCGTGCTCGACGGGCTCCGGGGTCGCGTCGACGTCCTCGGAACGGGCCTGACCCTCCACGACGCTCACGGGGCCCTGCGGCCCTTCGTCGGCTGAGCCCGCCCCGGGTTCGGCCGGGTCGGCGGCCCTCAGCCGGAGCGGAGCTGACGGCCGAAGGTCTCGACGTCGTCCTGCAGGGTGATCGTGGAGCCGTTGGCCACCAGCGTCAGGGGCGTACCGGACTGCTGCCAGCGGCGCAGGGCGGCGACCTTGCGGCCGCGGTCGCGCTCGTCGGGGAACCGGAAGCGGATGGTCCCGCACACGTTGTGCGCGCCCCCGTAGACGTCGACGTGGACGTGGTCGCCGTCCTCGCTGACGTCGAGGACCACCACCCCCTGCTGCACATCGATCATGACGCCATCGCCCCTGCTCCCCGGACCTTCGCCCGCTCAGACGCCTTCGGCGGCGTCGATGGCGGCCTCGTCGACCTCCACCTTGCCGATCCGGGCGAACGCCGCCGGCGGCTCGCGCCACGGATCGGGCGGGCTGCCGGCCTCGGCCGCCCGCACCGCGCTCCAGATGCGCTCGGGCGTGCACGGCATGTCGAGGTGGCGGACGCCGAGGTGGGCGATCGCATCGATGACGGCGTTCTGGATGGCGGGCGTGGACCCGATGGTGGCCGCCTCGCCGATGCCCTTGGCGCCGAGCGGGTTGAGGGGCGAGGGCGTCTCGGTGGAGTGGACCTCGAAGCTCGGCACCTCGGCCGCCGAGGGCAGCCCGTAGTCGGCGAAGTTGGCGGTGAGCGGGTTGCCGACGTCGTCGTAGCGCACCTCCTCGAACAGGGCCTGGCCGATCCCCGACGCCACCCCGCCGTGCTGCTGACCCTCGACGAGCAGCGGGTTGATCACGGTGCCGCAGTCGTCGACGGCGACGTGGCGCAAGATCGTGACCGCCCCGGTGTCGGCGTCGACCTCGACGGCGCTGATGTGCGCACCGAAGGGGAAGGTGGCCGAGGACTGGTCGAAGAGGAAGTCGGCGGCGAGCGGCCCGTCCCCGCGGTCGGCGGAACGGGTCGCCAGCTCGGCCCACGAGAGCCCCGACGTCGGCACGCCGCGCACGCCGACCCGTCCGCTGACGGTGTCGACGTCGATGTCGGCGGGGTCGGCCTCGAGCAGGGCGGCAGCCAGGGCGCGGGCCTTGCCGACGACCACCTCGGCGGCCTTCATCACGGCCGAGCCGCCGAGCTGCAGCGAGCGGGACCCGCCGGTGCCGCCGCCGGTGGCGATGCGGTCGGTGTCACCGTCGACGAGGCGGATGCGCTCGACCGGGATGCCCGTCTGCGCGCTGACGATCATGGCGTAGGCGGTCTGGTGGCCCTGGCCGTGGGCGGACGTGCCGGCGATCACGGTGGCCGAGCCGTCGGTGTGGACCTCGACCTTGGCCGCCTCCTGGGCCCCGCCGCCGGCGGTGATCTCCACGTAGGCGGCCACGCCGATGCCGAGCAGGTTGCGGTCACCCCGGGCCCGGCGGTCCCGCTGCTCGGCCCGGAGCGCGTCGTAGCCGATGAGCTCGGCGGCGCGGCGCAGGGGCAGCGCGTAGCGGCCCGAGTCGTACACGTTGCCGGTCAGCGTGGTGAACGGGAAGGCGTCGTCGGCGACGAAGTTGCGCAGCCGCAGCTCGATCGGATCGATCCCGAGCTCGTGGGCGGCCTGGTCGACGGCACGCTCGATCATCGCCGTGGCCTCGGGGCGACCGGCGCCGCGGTAGGCACCCATGGTGGTCGTGTTGGTGACGGCGGCGATGACCTGCACGTCGATGGCGGGCAGGGCGTAGTTGCCGGGCGACATGCGCCGGGTGCCGCCGGGCAGGAACGCCCCGATGGACGGGTAGGCGCCGGCGTCGCCCACCAGGCGGACGCGCAGGCCGGTGAAGGTGCCGTCGCGGCGACAGCCGAGCTCGGTGTACTGGATCTGGCCGCGGCTGTGGGGCAGGGCCTTCATGTCCTCGCTGCGCGAGGGGAACCAGACGACCGGCCGCCCCAGCGTGAGCGCCGCCTTGGCCACCACGGCGTACTCGTGGTGCAGGCCGGCCTTGCCGCCGAATCCGCCGCCCACCTGCGGGGTGACGATGTGGACCTGCGCGGGTTCCAGGCCGAGGGCCTTGGCCAGCTGCCCCTGGAGCATGTGGGGCATCTGGGTGGAGGGCCACACGGTGAGGCGGCCGTCCGCGGCGGGAGCGGCGGCGCAGCAGTCGGGCTCCATGGGGGCGACGGCCACGCGCTGGTTCACGTACCGGCCCCGCACCACGACGTCGGAGACGGCCTCGAGGTCGAGCCCCGTGTCGTCGGGGATGACCAGGGCCTCGTTGGAGCCGTGCTCGGGGAAGATCAGCTCGGCGCCGGGGGCGAGGGCGGCCTCGGCGTCGACGACCGCGGGGAGGGCGTCGATCTCGGCCCACACGGCCGAGGCGCCGTCCTCGGCGGCGGCCGCCGTCTCGGCCAGCACCACGGCCAGCGCGTCGCCGACGAAGCGCACGCGGTCGGTGGCCAGCGGAGGCCGCTTGAAGTCGGGATGCACGGGAACCATGCCGTGGAGGGCGGGCAGCCCCAGCTCGGCGGCGGTCCACACGGCCACCACGCCGGGCACGGCCCGGGCGTCGTCGGTGTGGATGGCGCGGATCACGCCGTGGGCGATCTCGGACCGGGCGAAGGCCGCGTGCAGTGCGCCCTGCAGGCCGAGCCCGTGGATCAGGTCGTTGACGTAGCGCCCCTGGCCGCGCAGCAGCGCCGGGTCCTCGGTGCGCACCACGCGCGTGCCGAGGATCGAGCCGGGTGCGGGGGAGGACGACGGGGCGTTCACGACGTCCACCGTACCGCCGTCGCGGTCCTGGGACTCCGGCCGGGCCGCTCCCTACAGTCCCCAGCATGAAGCTCGCGCTCGCCATCGGGTACTCGGGGTCCACGCTCAAGGTGCCCATCGATCTGATCCAGCACGCCGAACGGCTCGGCTTCGACTCGGTCTGGACGGCCGAGGCCTACGGGTCCGACGCCATCACACCGCTGGCCTGGATCGCCGCCCGGACCGAACGGATCCGTCTCGGCACCGGCATCATGCAGCTGGCCGGCCGCACCCCGGCGATGTGCGCCATGCAGTGCATGACCGTCGACGCGTTGGCCGGGGGCGGCCGGATGATCGCCGGTCTCGGTGTGTCCGGTCCGCAGATCGTGGAGGGCTGGTACGGCCAGCCCTGGGGCAGCCCCTACTGGCGGCTGCGGGACTACATCGAGATCATGCGCAGGATCTTCCAGCGGGAGGAGCCCGTCGAGCACCACGGGCGGGAGATCTCGCTGCCCTACACGGGGCCGGGGGCCACCGGGCTGGGCAAGCCCCTGCGCTCGATCCTGCACGGGGATCCGGCGCTGCCCATCTGGATGGGCTCGGGCAAGGAGGCCACCGTGCGGCTCACGGCCGAGCTGTGCGACGGGTGGCTGCCGATGCACTTCGTCCCCGGGCGGATGGCCGAGTACCGGCCCTGGCTGGAGGAGGGCTTCGCCCGGGCCCGGGCGGCCGGGCGCGACGCAGGCTGGCACCGCTTCGAGATCCAGGCCCAGGTGTCGGTCCGCATCACCGACGACGTCGCCGGAGCGCTGGCCGCCCAGAAGCCGAACATCGCCCTCTACGTGGGGGGCATGGGGGCCCGGGAGGTGAACTTCCACAACCAGCACATGCGGGCCATGGGCTACGCCGACGCCGCCGAGCGGATCCAGGAGCTCTACCTGGCCGGCCGCAAGGAGGAGGCCGTCGCCGCCGTGCCCGACGAGTACGTCGACGAACGCTGTCTCGTCGGCCCGCCGGCGCGCATCGCCGAGCGTTACCACGCCTGGGCCGATTCGGGGATCACCGGGCTCGGGCTGGCCACGTCCCAGCCCCAGGCGCTGGAGCTGCTGGCCGCTTCCGCCCGGGAGCATCCGGCGAGCGGGGTCGGGGTGTCGGCATGAGCGGCGCCCCTGGCGAGACGTGGTCGCAGCGCCACGAGCGGGCCTCGGAGGTGATGGGGCGCTTCGTTCCCGGGGTCGACACCGAGCGCATGGCAGCGTCGATGATCCGTCGCCACGGGGCGCTCGGGTCGTACGCGTTCGACGCCGTCGGCCACATGTGGAGCCGCCCCGAGCTGTCCCGACGGGACCGGTCCCTGTTCGTCATCTCCGTGCTGGCCGCGCAGGCGCGCGGTGAGGAGCTGGAGCTGCACACCACGATCGGCCTGCGTCACGGACTGACGCGCGTGGAGATCGAGGAGATCCTGCTCCACGTGGCCGCCTACGCCGGGTTCCCGGCGGCCATGGCGTCGATCCGGGTGGTCGACGCCGCGCTGCGCGCCGCCGAGGGTGTCGACCGGTTGGAGGGCCGGGCCCCCGCCGACCGCAAGGACGACGACGAGCGTGACCGCGACGCCGCCGAGGTGATGGCGATGATGATGGGACGTGACGAGGGTCCGGCCCTCGACGCGCTCGTCGGCCCGCTCGGAGGTGTGGGCGAGGTGGCGTACCGGTGGGCCTTCGGGGAGATCTGGTGTCGGCCGCAGCTCTCACGGCGTGACCGATCCATCGTCGTGATCGCCATCCTCACGTGGCTCGGGGCGACCGAGGAGCTCGGCTTCCACGTGCCCGCCGGTCTGCGCCACGGGCTGACCCGGGTGGAGATCGAGGAGGTCCTCACCCACCTCAGCCTCTACGCCGGCCTGCCCCGGGCCATCGGTGCCATGCGGGCCGCCCGGGCCGCCTTCGCCCGCCTCGACGCCCCGCCGGCGGGGTGAGGGGCGGGGGAGGGTCGAGGGCGTGAGGTGGCCAAGGCGGGGTGGCCAAGTGGCC
>JBIKWW010000402.1:0-3706 GCA_044356125.1 Acidimicrobiia bacterium | reverse complement strand
GTCGCTGACCGCCGCCCTGGCCGCCGCCCTGGCCGCCGAGGGCATCGCCCCTGCGGCCTCGATCGGTCTGGAGCGCCCGGCCCGGGCCGAGCACGGCGACTGGTCCACCAACGTCGCCCTGGCCACGGCCAAGGCGGCCGGCCGCAACCCCCGCGACCTCGCCGCCGCCCTGGCCGCCCGACTCACCGCCGAGCCGCCCGCCCACGTCACCGCGGTGGAGATCGCCGGCCCCGGGTTCCTCAACTTCCGCCTCGCCGACACCTGGCTCCACGAGGTGCTGGCCGACACCGTGGCCGCCGGGGAGGAGGGCTTCGGCCGTGTCGACGCGCCCGGGGCGCGCCCGGTGGTCGTCGAGTACGTCAGCGCCAACCCCACCGGCCCGCTGCACGCCGGCCACGCCCGCTGGGCCGCCTACGGCGACGCCCTGAGCCGGGTCTTGTCCCGGGCCGGCTACGCCGTGCACCGCGAGTTCTACATCAACGACCGGGGCGTGCAGACGGTCAAGTACGCCCAGTCGCTGCTGGCCCGACGCCGGGGGACCCAGCTCCCCGAGGACGGCTACGAGGGCGCCTACATCGCCGAGTGGGCCGAGGAGATGCCGGGCACCGTCGACACCGTCGAGGAGGCGCTCGAGTGGGGCCTGGCCAAGGCCCACGCCTACCAGCGCGACACGATGGCCAGGATGCGGGTCGAGTTCGACACGTGGTCGAGCGAGCGGGCCATCGCCGACTCGGGCGCAGTCGAGGCGACCCTGCAGGAGCTGCGCGACCGGGGCTTCGTCTACGAGCTCGACGGCGCCATGTGGCTGCGCACCACGGACTTCGCCGACGACAAGGACCGCGTGCTCGTGAAGGGCGACGCCGCCTACACCTACTTCACGCCCGACATCGCCTACCACCGCGACAAGTACCGCCGGGGGGAGCTGCTGATCGACGTGCTCGGGGCCGACCACCACGGCTACGTGGGCCGGATGAAGGCGGCCATGCAGTGCCTCGGCCGGCGCCCCGACGATCTCGAGATCATCATCGGGCAGAACTGCATCCTGATGCGTGACGGCGTCGAGGTGAAGCTGTCCAAGCGCAAGGGCGACATCATCGAGCTGGCCGACATCATCGACGAGGTCGGCCCCGACGCCGCCAAGTTCACCTTCCTGCTGCAGAGCATCAACACCGTGCAGACGGTCGATCTCGGCCTGCTCGTGCAGGCGACGATGGACAACCCGGTGCACTACGTCCACTACGCCCACGCCCGGCTCCACGGGATCATGCGGGCCGCCGCCGAGCGGGGCGTCCACCGGCGGGGCTACGAGCCGGGGGTCTGGGCCCCGCTGCGCGACGACGCCGAGCTGGCCGTCGCCCGCGTCCTCAACGACCTCCCTGCCGTCGTGCTCGCCGCGGCGGCCGAACGGGCGCCCCACAAGGTGGCCACCTGGGTCCGGGAGCTCGCCGCCGCCGTCCACGCCTTCCACCGTCGGTGCCCGGTGCTGCGCTCCGATGTCGACGACGCCCTCCAGCAGGCCCGGTTGTGGCTGGTGGAGGCGGCCCGGATCGGTCTCGCCGTGGGCCTCGACGTGCTGGGCGTGTCGGCCCCGACCGAGATGGCCCGCCTCGACGACCAGACCGACGACCGGACCGACGACCGGACCGACGACCGGACCGACGACCGGACCGACGACCGGACCGACGACCGGACCGACGACCAGCACGACACCCGGGAGAACTGAGCCGTGGCCCCGCCCCTCGCGACGCACCTGCTGCCCATCACCTCGACGGTGACCGCCAGCGGGCGGCTGATGATCGGTGGTGTGGACGTCGGCGACCTCGCCGACGAGCACGGCACCCCCCTGTACGTCTTCGACGAGTGGCACCTCCGGAGCCGGTGCCGGGAGGCGGTGGCCGCCTTCGACGGCCACGTCACCTACGCCATGAAGGCGTTCTGCTGCACGGCCATGGCCCGCCTGGCCCACCAGGAGGGCATGACGCTGGACTGCGCGTCGGCCGGCGAGCTCTACGTCGCCCTGCGGGCGGGCGTTCCCGCCGACCGGCTGGTGTTCCACGGCAACAACAAGTCGACGGCCGAGCTCACCTACGCGCTCGAGCACCGCGTCGGTCGCATCGTGGTCGACAACCTCGACGAGCTCGAGCGCCTGCGCCGCCTGTCGGGTTTCGGTCACCCCCGGCCCGACATCCTCATCCGGGTCACGCCCGGCGTGGAGGCCCACACCCACGAGTACATCGCCACCGGTCACGAGGACGTCAAGTTCGGCGTGTCGATCGCCTCCGGCGCAGCGCACGAGGCGGTGGCCACGGCCCGCCGCCCCGACTCGGGGGTGAACCTCGTCGGCATCCACGCCCACGTGGGCAGCCAGGTCCTCGACCTCGACAGCTTCCGGCGCATCGTGGCCCGTCTCGCCGAGTTCTTCATCCCCCTCGGCCTGCCCGAGCTCGTCGTCGGCGGCGGCCTCGGCGTGCCCTACCTGAACGAGGACACGGCCCCGACGATCACCGAGTGGGGCCGCACCGTCCACGAGGCGGCGGCCGAGGCCGGCATCCCGGCGTCCATCCGGCTCGGGGCCGAGCCCGGCCGGGCCATCGTCGCCAACGCCGCCATCACGCTGTACCGGATCGGCACGATCAAGAACCTGCCCGGCATTCGGGAGTACGTGGCCGTCGACGGCGGCATGAGCGACAACCTCCGGCCGATGCTCTACGGAGCCGGCTACGAGGCGTTCCTGACCCGCTGCGTCGACGCCGAGCGCACGCGCCCGGTGCGCGTGGTCGGCAAGCACTGCGAGACCGGTGACGTGCTGATCAAGGACGCCTGGCTGCCCTACGACACCAAGGTGGGGGACCTCCTCGCCATGCCCGTGACGGGTGCCTACGGGCAGTCGATGGCCAACACCTACAACAAGGTGCCGCGCCCGCCGGTGCTGTTCGTCGAGAACGGCGAGGCGCGCGTGGTCGTGCGCCGCGAGACCTACGACGACCTCGTGCGCCTCGACGTCGACTGACGCGGGCGGGCACCGGGCCCGGGGGTCAGGTTTCCCGGGCAAGCTCCACGAGCAGCTCGTCGAGCGCCACCTTCTGGCCGACGGCGACGTGCACGGCCGAGACCGTGCCGTCGGCCCCGGCCCGCAGGGCGTGCTCCATCTTCATGGCCTCGACGATCACGAGCACCTGACCGGCCGACACGGCCGCGCCCGCCTCGGTGCCGAGGGCGATCACCGTGCCGGGCATGGGGCTGCGGATCTCCCCGGGGCGGGCCCCCGTTCCGGTCCCGCGGCGCGACACCCCGGCCGCCCGTCCCGCCCGCAGGGAGGTGATCTCGCGCCGTTCGGCCCCGTGCCGCCAGCCGCCCCGGTCCCCCCAGGCCCGGGGCGAGGGGAAGGCGTCGGGTCCCGCCAGCAGGTCGGGCAGCGACCGGTCGATGAGGCCGGTGTCGAGCCGCCCGGCCACGACGTCGGGCTGGGTCACGAGACGGCGCAGGAAGGCGACGTTGGTGGTGACACCGCCCACGACCGTGGCCCCGAGGGCGGCATCGAGGCGGGCCAGCGCCATGGCCCGGTCGGGGGCGTGGACGATGACCTTGGCCAGCATCGGGTCGTAGTCGGCGCCGATGACGGAACCGACGGCGATGCCGCTGTCGGTCCTGGCCCCCGGTGCCTCGGCGACGGCGTCCACCGTGCCCCCCGTGGGGAGGAACCCGC
>JBIKWW010000251.1:0-5673 GCA_044356125.1 Acidimicrobiia bacterium | reverse complement strand
GGTGACGGGGTACAGGGCGATCCCGGCGGCGACGGCGTCACCACCGGCGGCGAGGGCGTGCAGGGTCGTGAAGCCTCCCGCTGACCCGCCCATCACCACGACGCGGCCCGGTTCGGCCCAGCCCCGTTCCTCCGCCGCCCGGGCGGCGGCGAGCACGTCGAGGACGTCGGCATCGCCCCAGCGCCCGTCGAGCGCTTCGCGGTGGGCCCGACCCCAGCCCGTCGAGCCCCGGTAGTCGGCGACCAGCACCGACCATCCGCGGGTGACGAACCAGGCCACCCGGGGCATCCACGTGACCCGCGTCTGACCGGTGGGCCCTCCGTGCACCGAGACGACCAGGCCCCTGGGGGTGACGCCCTCGGGCGGCCGGTACCAGCGCCCCGGGATCTCGACGCCCTCCGAGGTCCAGGTGACGGCCTCCGGTTCGGGCAGCTCGAGCCCCTCCCAGGCCTGCGGCGTGCTGTGGGCCAGCACCGTGCGGGTGCCCGAGACGGGGTCGTAGACGACCAGCTGGGTGGGGGTGCGGTGCCCGCTGCGCAGCGCCGCCAGACGCTGGTGGCCCTGGGGTGTGACCGCCCAGGACAGGCCCGAGTGGACGCCCTTGCCGAGCTCGCGGACCGCCTCCGCCGGGCCCCCGGGCACGGCCGTGCAGAGGCGGCCGTAGCCCTGCTCGTTGCGGTCGAAGGCGACCTGGGCGCCGTCGGGGCTCCAGCACCACGAGCGCTGGCCCGGACCCCAGGTGGGGTCGGCGTGCTCGTGGCCGTCGGTCGGGGACACGACCGGGCCGTCGGCGGTGTGCAGCTCCCGCCATCGGGTCGTCTCGTCGATCCAGCCCACCGGGCCCGGGCCCGGGTGCGGCCCGGGGTGCGGGGCGCGGGGCTGCGACACCGTCCCGGCGGCCAGGATCTCGATGGTCCCGTCGGGCCGTCGGGCGGCGATGCGGCTCGACGTCCACGGCATGTGCGGCTCGTCCCACTCGTGCCACAGGAGCGACCCGTCGGCCGTCCAGGCCGGGTCGAGCACGTAGCCCGCCGAGCTCACCGGCCGGGGCTGACCCGGGACGACCCCACCGGGAACGGCCCCACCGGGAACGGCCCCACCGGGAACGGCCCCACCGGGAACGGGGAGGGGGCCGACGAGGACCGTCTCGGTCTCGGCGTCGGCGGCCACCGCGGCCAGCAGCGTGGCGTCGGGGGAGACGGCCGGCGACCACAGCGTCTGGCCCTCCGCCGGCGGGCGCATCACGCACACCGACGGCCCGCCCGCCCGGCGGGCCAGCCAGAGCGCCCCGTCGGCGGCGGCGTGCACCACCCCGGAGGAGTCCGGCAGCCAGCACCACGATCCCCCGCCGGCCGGGTGCGGAGGGACGATCGGCGGGGAAGCCAGCAGGGGCCGCTCGGGGCCGAGCCCGACCTCGGCGCCGTCGCCCAGGTCGATCACCAGCAGTTCGTGGAGGCCACCCGTGGAGCTGCCCACGGCGACGCAGCGCCCGTCGGGCGACAGCGCCGGCTCCCACAGCGTCCGGCCCGCGCCCAGCCATTCGGCCGGCACGGGCGTTGGCACCGGGCCGACCCCGGCGCTCACCGCTTCTTGGTGGTGACGGTCTTCTTGACCGTGGTCCGCGTCGTGGCGGCGGCGCGGGTCGTCGGGCTCGCGGCCGCGGCCACGACGGGCACGCCCTTCAGCGCGGGCACGGCCACCTTCCCGGACCGGTACTCCTCGACCCGGCCCACCAGCGCCGACCAGGCCGAGTCCTCGGGCAGGCGGTCATAGGGGTTGGGCATCACGTCGGGCGTCACGTACACCACGCTGGCGTTGCGCTGCAGCGCCTCGTCCACCGCCGCCGACATCCGGTTGGCGGGCACGGAGTGCACCATCTGCCAGATCTGGGGACGGCGGGCCGCCTGGAACATCCAGGCGTACTCGGGCACGTTGCCGGGGAGGTTGACGTTCTCCAGCCACGCCGGGACGTCCTTGTCGGCCCGCTCCAGGTTCAGGTAGCCGTCAGCCAGACCCTCGTAGCACTTCAGCATGGGGGCGCCCGGGTTCAGGACGATCAGCTTGTTCGGCTGACGGTCGCGCACGCCCTTCAGCCCCCCGCTGCCCTTGGACAGCGACGAGTACTTCTGGCACTCGTTGTAGAGGATCTCGTCGAGGAAGACGCCGTCGACGCCCGGGTAGGCGCCCAGCGCCGAGTCGACCTTGTCGGCCACGGACCGCCAGTCCTCCTTCTCGTAGCCGGCGGTGACGTAGACGAGGACCTTCTTGCCCTTGGCCTTGGCCCTGGCCAGACGGTCGGCCAGTTCCTTCTCGGCCACGAACCGGCCGTTGGGCGGCGTGGTCGGGTGACCGATGATCCAGCCGACGGCCGGCGTGTCGATCGCCTTGTCCCAGGCGGCGTCGTCGTTGAAGTAGGCCGGCACGGCGATCGTGACGGTGGCCCCCTGGGCCCGGGCCGGCTGGTGCGCGGCGGCGCCGAGAACGGCGGTGGCAGCGAGGAGCACGGCCACAGGGGCACGGAAGCGGGCGCGGCGAAGCGTCGGCATGGGAAGCGGGACCTCCTGAGTGGTCCGCTGAGGATACTCGGGACCCGGCCGGTTCCGGGGAGCGCTCACATCTCCCTAACGCGAGCCCGGGCCGGCCGGGCTCGGCCGGGGTCAGATGACGGGCTTCTCGACGTAGCGGCCGAACACGTCGGCCATCGTGTCCATGATCTCGCCCAGGGTGGCGCGGCTGCGGACGGTGTCGACGAGCACCGGCATCAGGTTGCGGGTCGGGTCGGCCGCCGCCGACCCGAGCTCGGCCAGCGACGCCCGCACGGCCTCGGCGTTGCGGTCGTGGCGGGCGATCTCGAGGCGCTTGCGCTGGCGCTCCTCGACGTCGGCCCCGATCTGCAGGATCTCGGGCTGCGGCTCGTCGTTGCCCTCCGGGAACCGGTTCACCCCGACCATGATCCGCTGTCCGCTGTTCAGCTTGCGCTCGAAGCTGTAGCTGGCGTCGGCGATCTCGCCCTGGAACCAGCCGTTGTCGATCCCGGCGTAGACACCCTCCAGGATCGATCCGTTCCCGAGCTCCATGAGCTTGGCGAAGATGGCCTCGGCCTGACGCTCCATCTCGTCGGTCATGGCCTCCACGAACCACGACCCGCCGAGCGGATCGGCGACGTTGGCCACGCCCGTCTCGTAGCCGATGACCTGCTGGGTGCGCAGGGCGATCCGGGCGGCCTTCTCGGTGGGCAGGGCGATGGCCTCGTCGAAGGAGTTGGTGTGGAGCGACTGGGTCCCGCCGAGGACGCCGGCCAGCGCCTCGATCGCCGTGCGGACGATGTTCAGCTCGGGCTGCTGCTCGGTGAGCGACACGCCCGCCGTCTGGGTGTGGAACCGCAGCTTCCACGAACGCTCGTCGAGGGCCCCGTAGTGGTCGCGCATCCAGCGGGCCCAGATCCGCCGAGCCGCCCGGTACTTGCCGATCTCCTCGAAGAAGTCGACGTGGGCGTTGAAGAAGAACGACAGACGGGGAGCGATCTGGTCGACGCCGAGGCCGATGGCCCGGGCCGCCTCGACGTAGGCGAAGCCGTTGGCGATGGTGAAGGCGAGCTCCTGGGCGGCCGTGGAACCCGCCTCGCGGATGTGGTAGCCCGACACCGAGATCGTGTTCCACTTCGGCATCTCGGCGGCGCAGAACGCCATCATGTCGGTGATCACCCGGATGGAGGGCCGGGGCGGGAAGACGAACTCCTTCTGCGCCTGGTACTCCTTGAACATGTCGTTCTGGATGGTCCCGCCCAGGGCCGCCCGGGGGATGCCGTTGGCTTCGGCGGCGGCGATGAACATGGCCAGGATCGGGGCGGCCGGGGCATTGATCGTCATCGACGTCGTCGTCTTCGACAGGTCGATCCCGGCGAACAGGTCGGCCATGTCGTCGAGGGTGTCGATGGCCACGCCGCACTTGCCGACCTCGCCGCGCGACATCGGATCGTCGGAGTCGCGCCCGAGCAGCGTCGGCAGATCGAACGCAGTGGACAGGCCGTCGCCGCCGTTGCGCAGCAGCTCCTTGAAGCGGACGTTGGTGTCCTCGGCCGTGCCGAACCCGGCGAACATCCGCATCGTCCACAGCTTCGAGCGGTACATGGACGCGTGGATGCCCCGGGTGTAGGGGAACTGGCCCGGGAACAGGCCGTCGGACGGTCCGTACACGGCGTCGACGGGCACCCCCGACATCGTCATGGGGTCGAGCCCGGCGCGCTGTGGGGCTCCGTCGAAGGCGCGCTGCCAGTGGTCGCGGCCCGTCGGGACGGTCGGATCGGATGCTTGCTCGGCCATGTCCTGAGTCTCGCACCGGGCGGGGAGGATGCGACAACCGCGAGCGGCCGCCGACGGGCACCGACCGGGTCGGACGCGACGTCGGACGCGACGTCGGACGCGACGTCGGAGGCGGGCCGGTAGCGTGGCCTCCCGTGAACGGAGCGGGGGGAGGGCCCTCGACGGCCAACCCGACGGCCAACCCGACGGCCAACCCGACGGCCAACCCGACGGCGTCGATCGTGGTGATCGAGGACGAGCGCGACCTCGCCGACGCCATCGCCAGCCGGCTTCGGGCCGAGGGCTACGCCGTCGACAGCGCCCATGACGGGCCCTCCGGGCTTGCCCTCGTCACCGCCCGTCAGGCCGACCTCGTCATCCTCGACGTGATGCTCCCCGGGCTCGACGGGTTCGAGGTGTGCCGCCGGATCCGCGAGCACGGGCCCGTGCCCGTGCCCGTCATCATGCTGACGGCCCGCTCCTCGGAGGCCGATCTGGTGTCCGGCCTCGGGGTCGGGGCCGACGACTACGTCACCAAGCCCTTCAGCCAGCGCGAGCTCACGGCCCGCGTCCATGCCCTCCTCCGCCGCAGCCGGGCGACCGGCGCGACCGGGGCGACCGGCGCCAACGGAACCGACGGCGGGAGCGGCGCGACCGGGACGAACGGCGACGGGCCCGACCGGCGACGGGTGGGCGACGTCGAGCTCGATCCCGTCGGCCGCCGGGCCCGGCGGGGCGGGGTCACCGTCCATCTCACGGTGACCGAGTTCGACCTCGCCCTCCATCTCGCCCGCCATCCCGACCGGGTCTTCACCCGCGAGCAGCTCCTGCAGCAGGTCTGGGGGTACCCCGACGGCACCGGGGCCCGCACCGTCGATTCCCACGTGCAGGCCGTGCGACGCAAGCTGGGCCACGGGTTCGTGCGGACCGTCCACGGGGTGGGCTACGGGCTGGGGGCCGGGGGCGAACCGGGTCCCCTCCCGTGACCCCCGAGATCCCGGCGACCGCCGGGGCGACCGGTCCGACCGCCACCGCGACCACCACCGCGACCACCGCCGCGACCACCGCCGCGACCGCAGCCGCGACCACGGGACCGGGAACCACGGGACCCGGAACCACGGGACCCGGAACCGCGGGAGCGACTCGGTGGTGGGCCTGGACCTCGTCGCTCAAGGGCCGACTGAGCGTCGCCATCGTGGCCGGGGTGCTGTCCTCGGTGGCCGTCGTCGCCGCCGCCCGGGGGGCCGGTGCCGGCTGGCCGCTCTCGTCGGCGACGGGTATCGCCGTGTCGCTGGCGGTCGTCCTGATCCTGGCCCGGGGTACCACCCGGCCGCTGCGCGAGCTGGCCGCCGCCGCCCGGCGCATGGCCGCC
>JBIKWW010000250.1:0-5693 GCA_044356125.1 Acidimicrobiia bacterium | reverse complement strand
TGGAAGTCAAGGAAGGCGGTATCTGACCATGGCGCTGCTCGAGGTCACCGATCTCAAGACGCGCTTCATCACCGAGCGCGGCACCGTGCGCTCCGTCGACGGGGTGAGCTTCACGCTCGAGGAAGGCCGCACGCTCGGCATCGTGGGGGAGTCGGGGTGCGGAAAGTCCGTGCTGTCCCGCTCGGTCATGGGTCTGCTGCCGCGCCGCAACGTGCACCGCGAGGGAAGCGTCGTGTTCAAGGGTGAGGACGTCACCCGCAAGCCGCAGAAGGAGCTCCGCAAGATGTGGGGCCCCGGCATGGCGATGATCTTCCAGGACCCGATGACGTCGCTGAACCCGGTGGTCAAGGTGGGGCGCCAGCTCACCGAGTCACTGATGCTGCATCTCGACGTGAAGCGGGACTTCGCCACCGACACCGCCGAGGAGCTGCTCCGCTCGGTCGGCATCCCCGAGCCGAAGCGCCGTCTGTCGCAGTACCCCTTCGAGCTGTCCGGCGGCATGCGCCAGCGCGTCGTCATCGCCATCGCCCTGGCCTGCGGGCCCGAGCTGCTCTTCGCCGACGAGCCCACCACGGCACTCGACGTGACCGTCCAGAAGCAGATCCTCAACCTGCTCCAGACGCTGCAGCGGGACCGTCGCATGGCGATGATCCTCGTCACCCACGACCTCGGGGTCGTCGCCGGCCGGACCGACGACATCATGGTGATGTACGCCGGGCAGGCGGTGGAGCTGGCGCCCACGAAGAAGCTCTTCACCAACATGCGCCACCCCTACACCCAGGCGCTGATGAAGTCGATCCCCAAGATCGCCGAGCCGAGCCACACCCGCCTCGAGGCCATCGGCGGGCGCCCGCCGAACCTCATCACGCCGCCGACGGGCTGCCGCTTCGCCCCCCGGTGCGCACTCGCCACCGAGCAGTGCCACGCCGAGCTGCCGCCCCTGGCCGCCGATCCGGCCGAGCCCGACCACCTCTTCCGCTGCTGGCATCCGGTCGGGATCTCGACCCGCGGGGCCGACCGCACCCTCACCCCCGCCGGAGGCAACTGACATGGCCGGATCGGGCAAGGCCCACCTCCGCCCCGAGGGCTCGGCGCTGCTGCGCGTCGAGGACCTCGTGGTCGAGTTCCCCGTGGGCAAGACGGGGCTGAAGGTCAACGCCGTGTCGGGCATCTCGCTCGACGTGCTCGAGGGCGAGACCCTCGGGCTGGTCGGGGAGTCGGGCTGCGGCAAGTCGACGACGGGCCGGGCCCTCATGCAGCTGCCCCGGCCCACCTCGGGTTCGGTCGTGCTCGAGGGGAGGGATCTCACCCAGCTCGGCAGCGAGGCGGTGCGGGCCCTGCGCCCCCGGATGCAGATGATCTTCCAGGACCCGAAGAGCTCGCTGAACCCCCGCCGCAAGATCGTCGACATCATCACCGAGCCCCTCAAGATCTGGAACCAGGGCACCAAGGAGGCCCAGGTCGAGAAGGCCCGCAAGGTGCTGAGCGACGTCGGCATCGATCCTGACCAGCTCGGCACCCGGCGCCCGCACGAGTTCTCCGGCGGTCAGTGCCAGCGCATCTGCATCGCCCGGTCCCTGGTGCTCGAGCCCAAGGTGCTGATCTGCGACGAGCCCGTGTCGGCGCTCGACGTGTCCGTCCAGGCGCAGGTGCTGAACCTGCTCGAGGACATGAAGCGCGCATACGGTCTCACCCTGATCTTCATCGCCCACGACCTGGCGGTCGTGAAGAACATCAGCGACCGCGTCTGCGTGATGTACCTCGGCAAGATCTGCGAGGTCGGTCCGCCCGACGAGCTCTACGCCAACCCCGCGCATCCCTACACGCGGGCCCTGATCGACGCCATCCCCGAGCCCGATCCCCTGGTCCCGGCCGACCGTGGCGGGTCGCTGGAGGGCGACCTGCCCTCGCCGATCCTGCCGCCGTCGGGCTGCCGGTTCCGCACGCGCTGCCCCAAGGCACAGGACCGCTGCGCAGCCGAGGAACCGATGCTGCGCCGCGTCGACCGCGACCACTTCGTGGCCTGCCACTTCCCGCTGCGCGACGTCAGCGCCTGAACCCCACGACGGCGAACCCGTCGGAAAGGACCGCTGATGGCCTCGGTCGTCGGCATCGACTCCTCAACGCAGTCCGTCAAGGTGGAGGTCCGCGACCTCGCCACCGGGTCGGTGCTGGCCACGGGCCGGGCTCCGCACCCCTCGACCACCCCGCCGCGCAGCGAGCAGGATCCCCACGACTGGTGGCGTGCCCTGGCCCTGGCCCTGTCGCGGGCGGCTGCCGACCGCGCCGACCAGCGTGGCGACCAGCGCGGTCTCGATGACGTCGTCGCCGTGGCCGTCGGTGGTCAGCAGCACGGCCTGGTGCTGCTCGACGCCGCGGGAGCGGTCATCCGCCCGGCCAAGCTGTGGAACGACACCGAGTCGGCGCCCCAGGCCGACGCCCTCGTCGCCCGGTGGGGCGTGGCCACCTGGGCCGAACGCGTGGGGAGCGTGCCGGTGGCCGCATTCACCGTCACCAAGCTGGCCTGGGTGGCCGAGCACGAGCCCGGGGTGATCGGGCGCATCGCCTCGGTGCTGCTGCCCCACGACTACCTGACCTGGCGTCTCACCGGGAACGCGGTCACCGACCGCGGCGATGCGTCCGGAACGGGGTACTGGTCGCCCGCCGGGAACCGGTGGTGCGTCCCGGCGCTGGAGCTGGTGTCCGACGCCGTCGACTGGGCCGGCACCCTGCCGCTGGTGCTCGACCCGTGGGAGCCGGCCGGGCCGATCCTGCCGGCGGTGGCCGAGGAACTGGGACTGCCCCCGACGGTCGTGGTCGGGCCCGGCTCGGGCGACAACATGGCCGCCGCGCTGGGTCTGGGTCTGGCCACCGGTGACGCTGCCGTCTCGGTGGGCACCTCGGGCACGGTGTACGCCCGGAGCCTGGTGCCGTCCGCCGATCCGAGCGGCGCCGTGGCCGGGTTCGCCGACGCCACCGGCGCCTACCTGCCGCTCGTCTGCACCCTGAACGCCACGAAGGTCACCGAGGCGGTGCGCCGGTTGCTGGGCGTCGGCTTCGAGCAGCTCGACGACCTGGCGCTGGCCTGCCCGCCCGGGGCCCGGGGTCTGACCCTGCTGCCGTACCTGGACGGCGAACGCACCCCGAACCGGCCGACGGCGACCGGGGTCCTGGCCGGGATCCGTTCCGACGTCACCCGCGACCAGCTCGCCCGCGCCGCCTTCGAGGGCGTGGTGTGCGGGCTGCTCGACGGTCTCGACGCCCTTTCCGCGGCCGGTGTGCCCGATTCGGGGCGGCTCGTGCTCGTGGGCGGGGGCGCCCGTTCCCTGGCCTACCGGCGCTGCCTGGCCGATCTCTCGGGGCGGGCGGTCAGCGTGCCCGAGGCCGATGAGCACGTCGCCACGGGCGCTGCCCTCCAGGCGGCGATGGTCGCCCGACGCGAGGCGGGCCACGGCGTCGACCTCGCCGAGCTGGTGGCCGACTGGGGCCTCGGTGCCGGTCTCGTCGTCGAGCCCGAGACCGTGGACCGGGCGGCGATCCGAGCCGCCTACGCCGCCGTCCGCGACGCCTGACCGATCCCTGCCGCTGAGCGCACCGGGTGCCGTGCGGGTCAGCCGATGCGGCGGGGTCGGGTGAGCTCACCCCACCAGCGCTCCGCCGCGGCGACCCGGCGTTCGAGCTGCTCGAGGGTGGCGTCGTCGACGCCGCTGATGCCCGAGCGCCGGTTGAGCTCGGCGTTGACCTTGGCGTGGCCCAGCCCCGAGGTCCGGGCCAGGTCCTTGGCCAGTTCGGCGTTGCGGAGCCGCAGCGCCTCCCGGCGTTCGAATCGCAGGCCCGACGCCGTTCCCGGCCCGCCGAGCACAGCTCGCAGGCCGGGCGCCAGTTCGGGGACCTCCAGCAGCCCGCCGGTGCCGTTCGCGTCGGGGCCGTTCGCGTCGGTGCCGTTTGCGTCGGGGCCGTTCGCGTCGGTGCCGGTGCCGGGTCGGCCGGCGTCGAGCTCGATCTCGAACTCGTCGTCGAAGACGGACCAGACCTTGTGGGGGCCGTCGGTGACGACCGCCGACAGGGCGGTGAACAGGGAGAGCTGCTCGGCGGTCGCCTCCGTCGGCGCGTCGAGGGCGGCAGGGTCGTGTTCCGGCGGCCCGTCCATCGCCTCCCGTCCGTCCTCGGCGGCGCGGCGCAGGCTGTGTCGGCGCGACTCGGCGATCTGGAACGCGTAGCTCCGCAGCCGGGGATCGTCGGGGATGAACATGAAGGCCTTCTGGGCCGGAGGGGCCGCCGGAGGGGCCGCCGGGTCGGGGCCCGGTTCGACCGCGTCGGGGATCCATCGGACGAGGCGCCCGACAGCCTGTCGGAAGAACAGCTCGGTGGTCGTCGTGGTGGCGAAGACGCCGATGGCGAGGCGGGGGATGTCGACGCCCTCGGACACCATCCTCACGGCGACGATCCAGGGGGTGTCGGCCCGGTCGAAGTCGGCGATGCGCTGGGAGGCCTGCGGATCGTCGCTGAGGACGACGACGGGCTCGGTCTGCAGGCGCCAGCGCATGAGGTCGGCGATGGCGCGGGCGTGGTCCTGGTCGGTGGCGATGACCAGGCCGCCGGCACGGGGCCGCCGTCGGCGCATGGCCAGGAGCTGCTCGTGGGCCTGGCGCAGCACGGTGGGCAGCCAGTCGCCCTCCACGGACAGGGCCGTGCGGAGGCGCTGCTGGGAGCCCTGGCGATCGAGGTCGTCGTCGAAGGAGGCGGCATTGATGGTGCCGTCGGGCGCCTGCCACTCCATGAACCCGTTGATGCGGGGGAAGTAGACGGGCCGCACGACGCCGCCGTCGCGCAGGGCGTCGGCGTAGCCGTACTCGAAGTCCGACTCGGCCTCCTCCATCCGGTACCGGACGAACGGGATCGAACGGGTGTCGGACCGGAACGGCGTGCCCGAGAGGCACAGGCGCGTGGCGGCGGGGTCGAAGGCCGACCGCACGCTGTCGCCCCAGGCGCGTTCCTCGCCGGCGTGGTGGATCTCGTCCAGCACCACGAACGCGCCGGGTGTCAGCGCCCGCAGCGCCCGGGCCGACGACGCGACCTGCTGGTAGGTGGTGACGATCCCGTGGAGGTCCGCCGGCAGGGAGGGCCGTGCCGCCGCCTTCGGTCCCGGGGACCAGCTCGGGTCGAGCTGGAGGCCGAAGCGGGCGGCGGCCGTCGCCCACTGGATCTTGAGATGGGCCGTGGGGGCCACGACGACGACCCTGGTGGCGGGGTCCTGCTGGACGGCCCGGAGCGCGGCGGCGAGGGCGAAGGTGGTCTTCCCGGCGCCCGGTGTGGCGACGGCCAGGAAGTCGCCCGAGGTCCGGGCGCCGAGGCGCTCGAGAGCCTGGACCTGCCAGGGGCGGAGACGGATCTGGCGGGCCACGGGACCCGAGATCCTGGCATGGCGCCGCAGCTGGCATGGCGCCGCAGCTGGCATGGCGCCGCAGCTGGCCCGGCCCGGCCGATCGGCCATCCGGGCCCGCGGCCCGAGCCGCCCGGCCGGTCAGGTCCGGAAGACGCTGGTGCGGTAGTAGCGGAGCTCGGCGATGCTCTCGCGGATGTCGTCGAGGGCGCGATGGCCCCCGGCCTTGCGGGGGGCGGCCCGGAACTGCTCGGGGTGCCAGCGCCTGGCCAGCTCCTTGATCGTCGAGACGTCGACGCAGCGGTAGTGG
>JBIKWW010000249.1:0-5703 GCA_044356125.1 Acidimicrobiia bacterium | reverse complement strand
GCCCGCCGCCCCGCCCGCCCCCCGCCGGCCCGTGCCCTGCTCCGGCCGCCGACGAGCAGGGCCAGCAGCAGACAGCTCAGTGCGGTCAACGAGGCGAGCAGCACCGTCGTGCGGGTCAGGGCGGCGAAGCGTGCGTCGAACGCGCCCTCCCCGCCTCGTCGTCGGGCGGTGACCGCCCATGAACCCAGGGTGGCGAGCGGGATCCCCGCTCCGAGCGCGACGACCGCGACACAGGCGCCGGAAGCCGCAGCCGCCCGCCAACCCCGGAGCCGGACCGGGGGTACGGACGCCGCCGAACGCCCGCGCTGGGCCCAGTCGCGCCGTCCGCGCGTCAGCCGCTCGAGCACGACGACGGCCACGACGATGCCGACGAGCGCCATGGCCAGTTCGCCGGCGGCCCCGCGTCGGTCCAGCCCGAACCACACCCGCAGCACGCCCTCGCCGACGGTGCGCACCGAGAAGGCACGTGCCACACCGACATCGGTCGCCACCTCCATGACGACGAGCGTCCCACCGGCGGCCACCGCCGGCCGGGCCGCCGGGCGCACGACCCGCCACCACGGGGCGACGGCCCCGAGCCCGAGCGTACGGGCCGCCGCCGCGGGTCCGGCGGAGCGCTCGGCGAACGCCACCAGACACGGTATGTACACGTACGGATAGAGGGTGAGCACGAAGACCAGGCCGGCGCCGAGGGGCGTGCGGACGGCGGGGAACCACGCGTCGGTTCCGAACCACGATCGCCAGCGGCCCTGCACCGGGCCGGCGTACTGCAGCAGCCCGACGTACACGAAGGCCACGACGTAGGACGGCACCGCCATGGGGAGCACGAGGAGCCGTCGGAGGAGGGCATGCCCGGGGAACCGGGTGGCGACGACCAGCCACGCCAGAGCGGACCCGAGCAGTACCGCGCCAATGGCTACGCCGAGCACCAGCCCGACGGTCGTCAGCACCATCTCGACCAGGGTGGTTCGAGCCAGGAGCGACCAGATCTCCCGGTCGGGGCGCAGGAGGGACCAGCCGACCACGAGGACCGGCGCGGTGAGCACTCCGATGACGCCGGCTACGACCAACCCTCGGATGGCGTTCCCGGCTGCGCGTACCGACACGGCCGGTACCGCGGGGTGGAAGGGCGACGGCGCCCCGGTCACCGCCAGCCGGCCTCGGTGAGCACGACGAGGGCGGCGGGCTGCAGGCGCGAGTAGTCGTCGATGCGCCCCTGGTCGGCCTTGAACGTCGCGATCGCCCTCACGTCGGCCCGCACGGGGGTCGACGGGTTGACGGGGAACTCGGCGTTGCCGTCGGCGAAGTCACTGCTGGCATCGGTGGCCAGCCACTCGATGAAGCGCTGCGCAGCAGCCTTGTCGTCGGAGGCGGCGACCACGCCCGCACCCGACACGTTCACGTGGACGCCCCGTTCACCGTCACCCTGGTTGGGGAAGACGAGACGGACGTTGCCCTTCTTCAGGCCGGGGCGGAACCAGTAGTAGGTGTTGGCGATCCCGGCGTCGCAGCCCCCGGCATCGATGGTCTCGATGATCCGGGTGTCGGAGTCGATCCAGTTGTCGCCCCTGGTGTTGGCGGCGATGCCGGCGATGATTCCGGGGGCGGCGTTGCCGTAGGCGGCCATGATGTTGGCGGCGAGCGACTGCGTGTACACGTGGCTCGCCGGCCGGTTGCACAGCCGTCCCGCCCAGCGGGGAGCGGCGAGGTCCTCGTAGCGGGTGGGCATCTCCTCGGGCCGCACCCGGCTGGTGTTCACGTAGATCACGCGGGCGCGGCGGGTGAGCCCGAACCAGCGGTCCGCGCCGTCGCGCAACTCGGCGGGCACGGCGCGGCGAAGGGTCGGGGAGTCGATCCGGGCCAGGAGCCCGTCCTCGGCGGCGCGGTGCAGCGAAGCGATGTCGACCGTGAGGTACACGTCGGCCGGGGTGCGCGAACCCTCGGCGGCGAGACGGGTCCGGTTGGCCGGGTCGGCTCCGGTCACCACGTCGAGCGCGATCCCGGTCTCCCTGGTGAAGCGGGCGTAGACCTCCTCGATGCCGTAGGTGCGACCGGAGTAGACGGTCAGTCGGGTGGGCCTGGCCGGTGCCGCGGTCGCCGGTGCGGCGATGGTGGCCGCCGGGGCCGTGGCCGTGGTGGGGGCGGGGCGGGTCCAGCGGAGCCGGGGGCGCTGCCCGGAGCGGGCCTGGTTCTCGCAGACGAGCGCCCCGGAACGGTCGCCGGCGGAAGGGCACGGGCTACCCGCCGACGGCGAACCCGCCTGGGCGATCGTCGGCGATCCGAGGGTCATCGCGGCAGCGAGAGCGGCGATCACGCGACGTGCGGCATGCTTGTGCTTGGCCATAAGGCATGCCTAACACATTTCGTCGGGCATTGCCAAGGCTGTTCCGCTAGGCTGAAGCGATGGGAGACTGGCATCCGGCCTTCGAGGAGTACTGCGAGTGCATCTTCGAGCTCGCCGAGGACGGGCTCGAGGTGATCCAGGCCCGCATCGCCCAGCGCCTCGGCGTCTCCCGGCCGTCGGTCTCGGAGATGATCCGCCGCATGGAGGCCGAGTCGCTCGTCGCCTCCTCCCGGCAGGGCATCCGCCTGACCGCCAAGGGCCGCCGCCTGGCCGAGTCCGTCGTGCGCCGCCACCGGCTCGCCGAGCGGTTCCTGACCGACATCCTCGGGCTGTCGTGGGCCGAGGCCCACCACGAGGCCGGCAAGTGGGAACACGTCATCTCGCCGACGGTGGAACTCGCCATGGCGAGGGTCCTCGGTGAACCCGTCACCTGCCCGCACGGCAACCCGATCCCCGGTTCCGGCTATGCCGAGCCCGATCATCGCCCCTTGGTCGATGTCGAGCGCGGGGCGTCGTTCACCGTCACCCGGATCCCCGAGGAGCTCGAGTTCGCCGAGGGCATGCTCGACTTCCTCCAGGAGGCCAACCTGCTGCCGGGGCGCTCCGGTCGCGTCCTCACCATGTCGCCGGACGGGACCGTCACGGTCGAGGTCGACGGCCAGCAGGTCGGGATCGGGCCGTTCGCGTCGGCCCGCATCCTCGTCTCGGCCTGACGGCGCGGAGCCGGTCCCCGCTTCGGGTGTCAGCAGGAGGCGCCCCGGGCCGCCCGGGCGATCAGGCGCCGAGGACCTCGAGCTGGCCGTCCGCGTAGCGGGCCCGCAGCACCTTCTTGTCGAACTTGCCGACGCTGGTCTTGGGCACGGCTTCGATGAAGCTCCAGCGCTCGGGGATCCACCAGCGGGCGACGCGCTCGCCCAGCCAGGCCTGGATCTCGGCCACGAGCGAAGGCCCGGCCTGGTAGCCCTCCCGCAGCACGACGCAGGCACAGGGGCGCTCGTCCCACTTGGCGTCGGGCACGCCGATGACGGCGCACTCGAGGACGGCGGGATGGGCCATCACCACGTTCTCGAGGTCGATCGAGCTCACCCACTCGCCCCCCGACTTGATGACGTCCTTCGTGCGGTCGGTGATGCGCAGGAAGCCCCTCCCGTCGAGGGTCCCCATGTCGCCGGTGCGGAGCCAGCCGTCGTGGAACTTCTCCGGGGTGTCGTCGAGGTGGTAGGCGCCGGTGATCCAGGGCCCCCGGATCTCGATCTCCCCGACGGTCGCCCCGTCTCGTGGCGCCACCGCACCGTCGGTCGTGGCGATCCGGATCTCGACGCCGGGCAGGACCCGACCGGCGCAGTCGCGGTCCTCCATCTGACGGTCGGCCGGCGTGTGGCGGGCCGGCTTGGCGAGGGTCCCGAGCGGTGACGTCTCGGTCATGCCCCAGCCCTGCTGGATGAACAGGCCGTACTTCTCCTCGAAGCGCTGCATGAGCACCCGGGGCACCGCCGACCCGCCGGCCGTGACGGCCCGCAGCGACGAGAGGTCGATCGGTGTGCGCTCCCCGTGGTTCCAGATGTCGTTCCAGATGGTGGGGACGGCCATCGTCACCGTCGGCCGTTCGGCGGCGATCAGCGCAGTGAGCGCAGGAGCCTGCAGGTACATCGTCGGGAAGACGAAGTCGGCACCGCACATGAACCCCGAGTACGGGGCACCCCAGGCGTTGGCGTGGAACATGGGCACGATGATGAGCAGACGGTCCCGCTCGTCGAGGCCGAGCACGGGAGCGCCGAGCGAGGCCAGCGAGTGGATCCACGTCGACCGGTGGCTGTAGGCCACGCCCTTGGGATTGCCGGTGGTTCCCGACGTGTAGCACATGGCGGCAGCGGAGCGCTCGTCGAGATCCTCCGGCCAGGGGAAGGAGGTGGGCCGGCCGCTGAGGGCGTCCTCGTAGTCATGGACCCGGGCGCCGGGGAACGCCTCTGCGAGCATGGAGTGCTCCCCGGAACCCACGACGAGGAAGTGCTCGACACCGGGCAGCGTTCCCGCCACCTTGCACAGCAGCGGGATGAGCGACCCGTCGACGACCACCACGCGGTCGTCGGCGTGGTTCACGACGAAGGTCAGCTGCTCGGGGAACAGGCGGATGTTGAGGGTGTGCAGCACGGCGCCCATGGAGGGCACCGCCAGGTAGGCCTCGAGGTGCTGGCTGTGGTTCCAGCAGAAGGTGGCGACCCGCTGGTCGGCGTCGACGCCGAGCTCCCGAAGGGCGTGGGCCAGCTGGGCGGCCCGGCCGGTCAGTTGGGAGTAGGTGCTCCGCTCGATCGCCATGGCACCGTCGGGTGCCACGGAGCGCAGCGTGGCCACCTCCGAACCTCCGTACACGTCGGCGCCCCGCCGCAGGATGGACGAGACGAGCAGCGGTTGGTCCTGCATGGTCGAACGCACGCAGCGAACCTAACCGCGACGACAACGTAACCGTGTGGCAATCGACACAGGCCCCGCTGGCGTCCAGAATGCCCGTATGACCAGGGTCCTCGTCGTCGTCAACCAGACGGTCGGCTCGCTCGCACTGGCGGAAGCCCTCCTCGCCCGCCACCGGGCCGGGGCCGTCTTCCACGTGGTGGTGCCCGCGACCGGCAGCAGCGAGCTGGAACGCCTCGCCGCGCTGTGCTGCGACCCCCTCGGCGGTCCCATGGCCGTCATCCCGGAGCTGCGCGACGAGGAATCGCCCGAGCAGCGCGCCAGCCAACGTCTCGGGGAGCAGCTCGCCCTGCTCGCCGGCATCGGAGCGACCGCCACCGGGGAGTTGGGCGACGAGGACCCGATCGTGGCGGTCCGAGCGGCATTGCAGCGGTGGCCGGCCGACGAGGTCGTGCTGTCGACGCTCCCGGCCGGGCTGTCGCGGTGGCTGGCGCTCGACCTTCCGAGCCGCCTCGCCCGGCGCTGTGGCCTCCCGGTCACCACCGTGGTGGCCGGAAGCACCGGCGTGCCCACCCCGGCCTGACGCGCACCCCGGCCTGAGGCGTACCCAGACCTGAGGCGTACCCAGACCTGAGGCGTACCCAGACCTGAGGCGTACCCAGACCTGAGGCGTACCCAGACCTGAGGCGTACCCAGACCTGAGGCGTACCCAGACCTGAGGCGCACCCCGGTCGGCCGCGGGACCGTCGGCCGCGTTACCGTCGGCCGTCGTCCGGCCCGTTCCGCCTCGCTGACCGGCTCAGCGGGGTGGAACCGGCCGGTCGAGCCAGCGGGCGATCACGCCCCACCAGGCCCGCTGCGTGCCCAGGTGCAGCAGACCCGCCGGGCTGGCCCGGAAGCCCAGCCGTCGCACGGGGTCGACGGCACCGGTGGGTGTGACGGCGCGGGGG
>JBIKWW010000248.1:0-5704 GCA_044356125.1 Acidimicrobiia bacterium | reverse complement strand
GCCCCGTCGGGCCGAGCACCACGGCCCGGCCACCGGTCATGTACTCGCAGGCGTGGTCGCCGACGCCCTCCACGACCGCCGTCGCTCCCGAGTTGCGCACGCAGAAGCGCTCGCCGACGACCCCGCGGATGTAGGCCTCGCCACCCGTCGCCCCGTACAGGATGACGTTCCCGGCGATGATGTTGTCCTCGGCCACGAAGCTCGCCGGGGCGTCCCTGCTCGGGAACACGGCCAGACGACCGCCCGACAGCCCCTTGCCCACGTAGTCGTTGGCGTCACCCTCGACCCGCAGGGTGACGCCCTTGGGCACGAAGGCCCCGAAGGAGTTCCCGGCAGAGCCGGTGAAGTGGATCTGGATCGTGTCGTCGGGCAGGCCGGCGCCGCCGTAGCGGCGGGTCACCTCGGCCCCGAGCATCGTCCCCACCGTCCGGTTGACGTTGCGGATGGGCAGCTCCAGTGACACCGGGCGGGCGTCGGCGAGGGCACCCTCGCAGAGCTGGATCAGGGTGTTGTCCAGCGCCTGCTCCAGACCGTGGTCCTGGGTGCGGGTGCAGTGGCGGACGGTGCCCTCGGGCAGCGCAGGCACGTGCAGGATCGGCGACAGGTCGAGCCCGCTGGCCTTCCAGTGGCTCACGGCGTGGGACGTGTCGAGCACCTCGGCCATGCCGATCATCTCGCTCATGGTCCGGAAGCCGAGCTGGGCCATCAGCTCGCGGACCTCCTGGGCGATGAACTCGAAGAAGTTGACGACGAACTCGGGCCGGCCCGAGAACTTCTTCCGCAGCTCCGGGTTCTGGGTGGCCACACCGACGGGGCAGGTGTCGAGGTGGCAGACGCGCATCATGATGCAGCCGCTCACGACCAGCGGAGCGGTGGCGAAGCCGAACTCCTCGGCGCCGAGCAGCGCCGCGATCACGACGTCACGGCCCGTCTTCAGCTGTCCGTCGGTCTGCACCACGATGCGGTCGCGCAGACGGTTGAGCAGCAGCGTCTGCTGGGTCTCGGCCAGGCCCAGCTCCCAGGGGGCGCCGGCGTGCTTGAGGGAGGTGAGCGGCGAGGCTCCCGTGCCCCCGTCGTGGCCCGAGATGAGCACGACGTCGGCCTTGGCCTTGGACACCCCGGCGGCCACCGTCCCCACGCCGACCTCGGCGACCAGCTTCACGTGCACACGGGCCTGGTTGTTCGAGTTCTTCAGGTCGTGGATCAGCTGGGCGAGATCCTCGATCGAGTAGATGTCGTGGTGCGGCGGCGGGCTGATGAGGCCCACGCCGGGCGTGGAGTGCCGGGTCTTGGCGATCCACGGGTACACCTTGTGGCCGGGCAGCTGACCGCCCTCACCGGGCTTGGCCCCCTGGGCCATCTTGATCTGCAGGTCGTCGGCGTTGACGAGGTACTCGCTCGTCACCCCGAAGCGGCCGCTGGCCACCTGCTTGATGGCGCTGCGCCGGGAGTCGCCATTGGGCAGCGCGACGAAGCGCTCGGCATCCTCACCACCCTCACCGGTGTTGCTCTTGCCGCCGATGCGGTTCATGGCGATGGCGAGCGTCTCGTGGGCCTCGGCGGAGATGGACCCGTAGCTCATGGCGCCGGTGGAGAAGCGCTTGACGATCTCGCTGACGGGTTCGACCTCGTCGATGGGAACCGGGGGGCGGGAACCGGTCCGGAACTCGAAGAGGCCGCGCAGCGTCGCCAGGTGACGGGACTGGTCGTCGACGAGGCGCGTGTACTCCTTGAAGATCTCGTAGCGGCCCGAGCGGGTGGCGTGCTGGAGCTTGAAGACCGTCTCGGGGTTGAAGAGGTGGAACTCCCCGTCGCGGCGCCACTGGTACTCGCCGCCCCACTCCAGCGTGCGGTGGGCCCGGGCCGTGGGACGGTCCGGGTAGGCCCGACGGTGCCGGGCGACGGCCTCGGCGGCGATCGTGTCGAGGCCCACGCCGCCCAGACGCGACACCGTCCCGGTGAAGTGCTCGTCGACCAGCCCCTGACTGAGGCCGATCGCCTCGAAGACCTGGGCGCCCATGTAGGAGGCGACGGTGGAGATGCCCATCTTGGACATCACCTTCAAGATGCCCTTCCCCATGGCCTTCATGTAGGCCTTGGTGGCCTTCTTCGGGTCGAGGTGGAGCTCACCCTGGGCGATGAGGTCCTCGATGGACTCCATGGCCAGGTAGGGGTTGATGGCCGAGGCGCCGTACCCGATGAGCAGGCAGGCGTGGTGCACCTCGCGGCAGTCGCCGGACTCGGCGATCAGGCTCACCATGGTGCGGGTCTTCTCCCGGATCAGGTGGTGGTGCACCGAGCTGACCAGCAGCAGCGACGGGATCGGGCACAGGTCCTGGTTGGAGTCCCGGTCCGACAGCACGATGATCTTGGCGCCGTTGCGGATCGCCTCGCTCACCTCGGCCCTGATCTCGTCGAGGCGGCGTTGCAGGCCCTCGCCCCCTTCGGCCACGGGGAACAGGCCGCGCACCACGTGGGGCATGAAGCCGGGCATGTCGCCGTCGTCGTTGACGTGGATGAGCTTGGCGAGATCGTCGTTGTCGATGATCGGCGATGACAGCGCGATCTGGCGGCAGCTCGCCGGGCGCGGGTCGAGCAGGTTGCCCTCCGGCCCGATGGCGTTGCCGAGGCTCGTGACGAGCTCCTCGCGGATGGCGTCCAGCGGCGGGTTGGTGACCTGCGCGAAGAGCTGGGAGAAGTAGTCGAACAGGAGCCGGGGCCGGTCGCTCAGCACGGCGATGGGCGTGTCGGTGCCCATCGACCCGAGCGCCTCCTGGCCGGTCCGGGCCATGGGCGTGACGAGCAGCTTGAGGTCCTCCAGGGTGTACCCGAAGATCTGCTGGCGGCGCAGGACCGACTCGTGGCCCCAGACCTCGTGGACGCGATCGGGGAGGTCGTCGATGTGGAGGAGACCGGCGTGCAGCCAGTCCTGGTAGGGGTGATCGGTGGCCAGCTCGTGCTTGATCTCGGCGTCGTCGACGATGCGGCCCTTGGTGGTGTCGACGAGGAACATGCGGCCCGGCTGCAGGCGCATCTTCTTGACGACCTTGGAGTGGGGGATGTCGAGCACGCCGAACTCCGAGGCCATCACCACGAGGTCGTCGCTCGTCACCCAGATCCGCGAGGGGCGGAGTCCGTTGCGGTCGAGCACGGCGCCGATGAGCGAGCCGTCGGTGAAGGCGATGTCGGCGGGACCGTCCCAGGGCTCCATCACCGCCGAGTGGAACTGGTAGAACGCCCGCCGCTCGGGCGACATCGAGGCGTGGTTCTCCCACGCCTCGGGGATCATCATCAGCACCGCATGGGGCAGCGAACGGCCACCCAGGTGCAGCAGCTCGAGCACGTTGTCGAAGCTGGCGGTGTCGGACCCTCCCGGCTGGATGATCGGGAACAGGCGCTCCAGGTCACCCGGGATCACCTCGCTGCGCAACAGGGCCTCGCGGGCCCGCATCCAGTTGCGGTTGCCCTGCACCGTGTTGATCTCGCCGTTGTGGGCCAGGTACCGGTACGGGTGGGCGAGGGGCCAGCTCGGGAAGGTGTTGGTGGAGAACCGGGAGTGCACGAGGGCGATGGCCGACTCGACACGCCGATCGCTCAGATCGGGGAAGAACGGCTCCACCTGATCGGGCGTGAGCATCCCCTTGTAGACGATCGTGCGGTAGCTGAGGCTGGGCACGTAGACGCCGGCGACCTCGTTCTCGATGCGCTTGCGGACCACGTAGGCCCGCCGCTCCAGGGCCATGTCCTTCAGGTACGGGTCCACCCCGGACACGAACAGCTGGCGGAACTGGGGCATCACGGCGCGGGCGGAGGGGCCCACCAGGCTCGGGTCGACGACCAGGTAGCGCCAGCCCAGCACCTTCATCCCCTCGGACTCGACGATGCGCTGGATGCGGGCCACGGCGGCGTCGGCCTGGGTCTGGTCGGTCGGGAAGAAGAGCATCCCGGCGGCGTACGCCCCGACGGCGGGGAGATCGAAGGGCAGGATCTCGCGGAAGAAGCGGTCCGGCATCTGGATGGTGATGCCGGCGCCGTCGCCGGTGTCGGGCTCGGCGCCGCGGGCCCCGCGGTGGTCCATGTTGCACAGCGACCGCAGACCCATCTGCACGATGTCGTGGCTGCGTTGACCCTTCATGTGCACGACGAAGGCCACCCCGCAGGAGTCGTGCTCGTCGTCACCGCGGTAGAGGCCCTGCGGGCGGGGAACCGACCCGTGCATGGCGTCGAGCCGGGTCGGCGCTCCGGGCATCGTGGGCGCTCCGGGCATCGTGGGCGCTCCGGGCATCGTGGGCGCTCCGGGCATCGTGGGCGCTCCGGGCATCGTGGGCGCTCCGGGCATCGTGGGTGCGTCGGGTCGGGTCATGCGGGGCTCCAGGGAACGTCGGGATCGCGGCGACGCCGCGACGGGTGGACGGATTCCCGGGACGCCATTGGCCCGAGTGCGCAGGATGGTAGCAGCGCGTCATCGGACGCCGACCAGCACATTCGTCGCTCCGATCGCCGGTGACGCAGGAGACCCTCAATCCCGGGCCCGCCGTGCCGATGTTTACGAGTGGCGGCGAACTGCGCCGTCGAGGCCGATACCCGGGGACCGCTCATGGACGAGCAACACCGCAGCAGCACCGCCACGTCAGCTCCGCCGATCAGCGCCGCCGACCCGCAGACGACGTTCGTGGCCCGTCAGGCCATGTTGGACCAGCGGGGTTCGGTCTACGGCTACCGGCTGCTCGCCGCGGCGCCGGCGTGGTCGGGGCGACACGGGTCCGGGGCGCATGCACCCGCCACGTCCACCGTGACGGCCGCCGCCGCGGCGAGGACCGTGGCCGAGGTGGGAGTGGCCGCCTTCGTCGGCGCCCATCCCGCGGTCCTGCCCGTCGACCTGGCGCTGCTCGGCGCCGGGCTCCCCCACGAGCTGCCGTCGGCCCAGATCGTGCTCGAGGTCCCGGCGGCCGAGCTGAACGAGGACCCGGCCCACGGCGCCACGCTCCTGCGGACCGCCCGGAGCCTGGGCTTCGGGGTGGCGATCGGCGGGACGACGCCGGTCAACTTCCCCCGTCACGTGGCTGCCCTGGCCGACATCATCAGCTTCGAGGCCCTCCACGGGGCGACGCCGCCCTGCATCGAGCTGTCGCTGCGGGCCTCGAAGATGGGCATCATCACCTGTGCCAGCGGGGTCGAGACGCCCGACACCTACGAGCAGGTGAAGGAGAACTTCGCGCTGTTCGTGGGCTCCTACTACCAGCGACCGGCGATCGACCCGGAGACGACCATCAGCACCGGGCGGCTCACGACCATGCAGCTCCTGGCCGAGTGCGCCAACCCCGACGCGTCGCTGCGGGACTTCGAGGCGATCGTGGCCCGCGATCCGGCGCTCGCCTTCCGGGTCATGGAACTGGCCAACTCGGCGGCCGCCGGCCTCGTGCGCCGGATCGACTCGCTGTCGCACGCGATGCTCATGGTCGGCGTCAACAACATCCGCAACCTGGCCATGATCGCCTCCCTCAACGGTCTCCACGATCGGGCCCCGGAGCTCCTGCGGACGGTCCTGCTCCGGGCCAAGACCTGCGAGCTGATCGCCTCCCGCACCCGGCAGGACCCGACCTCGGCCTTCACGGCCGGGCTCCTGTCCCTGCTCGACGCGTTCATCGCCATGCCCCTGGAGCAGGCCCTGGAGCGCGTGCAGCTCTCCGAGGAGATCCAGGAC
>JBIKWW010000247.1:0-5720 GCA_044356125.1 Acidimicrobiia bacterium | reverse complement strand
GTGGTCGCTGCAGGCGGTCAGCCCCTGGGCACCAAGACGTGGATCCGCAGTGGCGTGCAGACGGTCCTGTGGATCACCTGCGTCGGCGGTCTGCTCGACCACCTGTGGCCGCTGTGGGACCAGCAGAAGCAGTCCCTGCACGACAAGGCCGCCGGGACCTGGGTCGTCCGGGCCTGAACAGGAGCGACGAACGTGGATCTGAGCACCCTCGGGCAACTGACACTTCCCACCGTCGGCGGCCAGCCCCAGCAACTGGGGGGCCTCTGGGCCGACCAGCGCGTGGTGCTGGTCTTCCTCCGGCACTTCGGCTGACTGTTCTGCCGCGAGCACGCTGCGCAGTTGCGCAGCCACGAGGCGGAGATCAACGCCGCTGGCGCCAGGCTGGCGGCGATCGGCACCGGTGACCGGCGTTTCGGCGAGGACTTCGTCCGCTCCTGCGAGATCACCTTCCCCGTGCTGCTCGATGACGACGGCGCCGCCGCCCGGGCGGCGTCGGTCAAGGGCGGCATGGCGAGCGCGCTGCGCCTGGCCACGCCGAACGTGCTCAAGCGGACCCGCGAGGCGAGGTCGGCCGGCTTCCGCCAGACGGGGACGGGCAAGCGCCCGCTGCAGCTCGGGGCCACGTTCGTCCTCGGGCCGGGATCGCAGGTCGTCTACGCCCACCTCGACGCCGACGTCGCCGACCACGCTCCCATCCCGGAAGTCCTGGCCGCCGTCCGGTCCTGAACCGGCGTTGCTCCGGTCCCTGTCGCTGCCCACCCCCGACGTCACCGGGTTCATCGACCGGCTGTCGGGTCCCTGGGTCTACGCCGTCGCCGCGCTGCTGACGTTCGCGGAGACGGCCACCCTCCTCTTCTTCATCCCGGGCGAGGTGACGCTCATCGTGGCCGGGGTGGCCGCCGGTGCCGGTGACCTCGACGTGGTGGTGCTGTGCATCGTGGCGTCGCTCGCCGCCGTGGCGGGGGACGGAGCGTCAGGGGTTCTGGAGGGCCCGCCGGACCGACGGTTCCGAGCAGGTCACCTCGGACCCGCTGAGGGACAGCGCGGTGGCCTCCCAACTCGCCGTCTCGCCCGGGCCGACGTTCACGAAGGTGGAGGCAGTCGTCGACGACGCGTCACCGGAGATGTCGACCGACACGACGAAGCGCCGCTCCCGGTCGTCGGTGTTGGTGATCGTGCCCGCCGCGATCCCCTGGCCGCCGACGAGCCTGCAGGAGTCGGCGGTGATGTCGTAGGTGGAGGGGTCGGCCTCCCCGAACAGCTCGTCGCCCCGGTTCACGAGCCAGGCCACCAACGTGACCATGAGCACCGTGCCGATGATGGCCAGGCTGCTCAGGACGGTTCCGGCGACGGCGAGGCCACGGCCGTTGTCGATCTGCCGTGCCCGCTTGATCCCGATGATCCCGAGCACCAGGCCGATCACGCCGAGCAGACCGCCGAGGAAGAACCAGAAGCTCAGGACTCCGATGATCCCGAGCACCAGCGAGGCGATGGCCGGACCGTTCGACGGCTTGGGCGCCGGGAACGGCGCTCCCGGCGCGCCCCACGGTGCCGGCCCGCCGGGAGCGGGTCCTCCGGGAGGCGGCCCGGGCGGGAACGAAGCCCCCGGCGCATTCCACGGTGCCGGCCCCGCCGGCGGCGACCACGGTGCGGGCCCCGGCCCAGGCTGGGGCGTGGGCTGGGGTGTGGGCTGGGGTTGGGGTTGGGGGGTCGGCGCCGGCGCGGGCCCGGGCGCGGCCTCGGGCGGGTACCACCGCCCATCGCTGGCCAGCCACCAACCCGGACCCTGAGGCGCGTCGCTCATGGCAGCAGTCTCGCGCCGGCGTCCGGCGACGCGCCGGGTCGTTCCCGCTCAGCCGTAGCTGCGTCCCAGACCGGCCTGGGCGTCGGACTGCACGCCGTAGGGCGGGATCGGGTAGCGGAGCCCGTTGCGGGCCAGCGCCTCGAGCCCGTCGAGCACCTGGGGCAGCCAACCGGGAGGGATCGCCATCAGCAGCTCGTCGTCCTGCACCCCGCCGTAGCGGCGCTCGGCGAAGCAGGGGATGGACAGGCTCGGCTCACCCGTCGCCAGGGCCCTGCCCCAGGAGTCGGCACAGGCCGACTCGCCGACGCAGCCCCACTCCAGCTTGCGGTACCCGGCCCACTGCAGCCCGTTGATGAACAGGATCATCTGGCCGGGCGTGGCGTAGATGAGGCAGATGTCGGGCGGATCGAGGCGACCCTGGGCGAGGGGGCTGATCACGACGGCCTCGTGCCCGCCGTGGGGCACGACGTCCATGGCGTGCTGGTGGGCCGAGGCGTCCTCCAGCGAGGAGAACCAGACGCCGTTCATGCGCGAGCCGCTGAGCCACTCCTCGTCGCGGGGGGCGAGACCGAACACGACGGCGCACTGGTCGCCGACGAGGTCCCGTCGGGTGAAGCCGACCGTCCAGCCGAGCCGGGAGGCCTGGCCGACGAACTGGTCGGCCGTGTGGATCGCCGTCGCCCGCCGCACCTTGGGGATGGCGGCCAGGTCGGCCTCGGTGGCCACGAGCTTCACCCCCACCGGGGTGGTCCGCAGCCGCAGGAGGCGGTTCATGCGCTCGACCAGGGCACCCCAGTCGACGCTGCCGGGAGCCGGCGCCGGCGGGCCCCCGCCGGGACGGCTCCCGATGGCGACGGGACGGGCCGGGGCAGCCGGCGAAGCCGGGGAGGCAGGCGAGGTGCGGGTGTCGTCCATGGCGCGATCCGGGTCCGGGCTAACGGGGCTTGGTCGAGTGGGTGTTGGAACCGTCGAACTCGGGCCCTGGCTCGCCCCCCAGGGCGATGCGGCCGAGCTCGCCGTAGAGCGGGTGGGCCACCCAGCGGTGCGAGGCGCAACCGTGGGCGTCGCGCAGCTTGCGCTCCAGGGGGTGGCCCATGCGCAGCGCCGTCGTGCCCGCCGCGTTGTGGACGGAGTCGACCACGTGCATGCAGGCGTTGGCCGCGTGCGTGCACGCCAGTCGGGCGTTCTGGGTGACCTCGGCGCTGGGCCACTCCCGACCCCGCAGCAGCTCGTCCTCGACCTCGTGCATGGCCTCGAACAGGTAGGCCCGGGCCGATCGGTACTGGGCCGTCGCCTCGCCCATCCGCTGCTGCGCGACCGGACGGTCCCGCAAGGGCGCGGCCGACAGCATCGGGGTCTTGGTGGCGGCCAGCTCGGCGAAGGCGGACAGGGCGCCCCGGGCCACGCCGATGGCCACGGCGGCCTTGTTGTAGGAGAGCCGCAGCGGCACCGGGATCCGGAACACCGGGTTGTCGTGACGGGGCGGACCGACGAGCTGGACACCCACATGCTCGGCCGGCACGTGCCCGCCGCGGCTGACGACGTCGTGGCTGCCCGAGCCGCGCAGCCCGGCGACGTCCCAGGTGTCCTCGATGTCCCACTGCGAGCGGTGCATGAAGAACATGCGGGGGAACCGGGGCTGGTCCTCGGGGACGGCGGTGACGAACGCCCACGTCGAGCTGTGGCAGCCACTGGCGAACGCCGAACGTCCCTGGACCCGGTAGCCGCCGCGGCCATCGGACACCGCGGGCCCGGGGGCGGTGCCGGGCCCGGCCCCGCCGCACATCACCACCTTGGGGTCGGCGTAGACGTCACGGGCGATGTCGGCGTCCATCCCGCCGGCCGCCATGGCGTTGATCTCCGAGCCGATCATGAGGTTCCACCCCACCGAGCCGTCGATGGCCGAGACCGCCTCGAGGACCTCGATCGTCTCCGTCACCGAGGCGTCCTCGCCACCCAGGGCCTTGGGCAGGGTGAAGCGGAACAGGCCGGCGTCGAGCAGCTCGTCGACGGCCCAGTGCGGCAGGTGACGCAGCTGCTGGGCTTCGTCGCCCGCCCGGGCGATCGTCGCCGCCAGGGCTGCGACACGGTCCAGCGGCGTTCCCGCGGCAGCGGGAGCGGACACGTCGAGGGAGGTCATGTCGGCCATGGTAGGGGCCGACCCCGATCACGGCCCCAGTCGGCGCCGGTCAGTCCCGCTCCTGCCAGGTGCACACGCACACCTCGTTGCCCTCGGGATCGGCGAGCACCCAGAAGCCCGGTGCGTGCACGTCGGTCAGCAGCCGTCCTCCGGCGGCGAGCGCCGCTGACACCCGGGCCTCGGCGCGGTCCGCGGGCACGAGCACGTCGAGGTGGGTGCGGCTGCGCTGCGGACGCGGGGCGTCCATGGCCTGGAACCACACGGTGGGGTTGATCCGCAGCGGGTCGACGAGCACGTCGACGGGGTCCCCGGCCCGGCGCGGCGCCTCGTCGGCGTAGCCGAGCACCGCCCGCCAGAACGGCAGGACGGCCGCGATGTCGAGGGCGTCGATGGCGATCTCCAGGCGCTGCACCCGATCGGCATCGGCGACGAGGCCGGCCCCCGCCGCCAGCTCGGAGATGCGCCGGGCCAGTTCGGCGTCGAGGTCGCTCAGTCCGTTGGCGGCGTGGGTGGTGAGCCGGACGCGGACGCGGCCCCGGTAGCGCAGCTCGATGTCGGGATGGTGGTCGGCGGCGTCGGAGGCGTCGGCGACGGCCCCGACGAAGGCCGCCGCCCCGGCGAACGAGGGAGCCACGAAGTCGGCCTCGATCGCCCAGCCGACGATCCGCCAGCCGGGCAGATCGTGGCGGGCGGCGAACTCGGACCGGGGGACACGGGGGGCGGCGGGCATGGCCGGAGGGTACCCCCGGTGCGGATTCCGGGCTCCTGACCCGGGTCCCGGTCGAGCGTCGGGGGCCGTGGGCCGCCGCAGCCGACTCGAACCGCAGGATCCCGGCGCCAGCGCCTTCCAGGGTCTGCCCCGATCCGTGCGGCGGGTGCTCGATCTCGTCGACACCATCCCGCCGGGAGCCGTGCGCAGCTACGGCAGCATCGCCGAGGAGCTGGGCGAGGGCTGCGCCCGGAACGTGGCCCGTGTGATGTCGACCTACGGCAAGGAGGTTCCCTGGCACCGGGTGCTGCGCGTCGACGGGACCTGCGCCCCGGAGGCGGCCGTGCACCAGCGCCCGCTGCTCGAAGCCGAGGGCGTGGCCTTCGTGCCCGGCATCTTCCGGGTGGCGCCGGAGTTCCGGCCCCGGCGCGACCCGGTCATGGCGCCAGGGCGATCCAGTCCACCTCGAGCCTGAAGCTCTCGGCCCTGCTGTTGCCGATCAGGAAGCCGAAGGAGTCCACCGGGCGACCGTCGTAGGGGGCCGTGCCCAGCGGCTGGCCGAACCGGCCGTGGGGAGCGAGCCGGCCGTAGGGGATCTCGAGCGTGGTCCATACGCCCGCCCGGGGCCTGATCGGGGCCCAGAACCAGGCCGAGCCGTCGGCCGCCAGCAGGGTCAGCTGGTAGGTGCGGCCGTCGCCGCGGACCCGCAGGAGCAGCCGGCCCGAGCGGGCGAGTACGTCGTCGGCGCCGATGGCCGAGCTGCGGGTGCTGGCGAAGCCCCCGTTGTTCTCCAGGCGGACCCGGCCGCTGAAGACCAGGCGCCCACCGCTGAGGACCGCCGTCGAGTCCGACACGCCGCCCATCACCCCGTCGTTGACGACGTACCAGCGCCCCTCGGAGGGCCCGAAGTCGAACACCCGGACCGCTCCGGCCGGGGAACCCGACGTGGCGGCAGCGGGGACCACGGGGGCGGCTCCGGGCCGGGGAGCGGCGGGAGCGGCGGCCGACACGGCGCCGGCCGACACGGCGCCGACCGACACGGCGCCGGCCAGCAGGGCCCCGAGCGT